>DASTKM010000087.1:0-14588 GCA_035715885.1 Rubrobacter sp. | reverse complement strand
CATGATCGCCTGCTCGTCCAGCAGGTTGCGGGTCCTGGCCTCCTTCTCGAGGTGACGCTCGATGACGTCTATGGCCCGGTCCACGTCCTCGCGGGTAACCTCGCGGGTCTTCTCGTGGGTGATAGTCATAGTCACGTGTCTGCTCACCTCCTTCCCGTCGCGGATTCGACGGAACTTGTAACATTTGATCCGCCTTCGCTGACTCCAGGGTAATGGCGCGCCATCCCCTTGTCAAGAAGAAATCCCGGCTTTTTGTGTTGGCCCCCGGGCCGAAGATCGGCGGGGTCGCTGGGACCCTGCAATCAACCCGACGAAGGTGCCACCGACGAGACGAGGCACGACGGGCACCGTGTCCTCGGCGAGGCAGAACTCCAGATCCCCCTCGTACCCGAGACATTTCAGCCTCCGTGCCGCACTGCTGTTGCGCAAGGTCCCCACGGAACGCGATAGATAGACCTCGACGACACGCCTGGCCCGCACGTCAAGTACCGCACCATGAGACCGCAGCCGGTGGAGAATGGCCCCTGCCGCTGCCTCGTCCTCGGAGGCGCGGTGACCCTCCCAGCCACATCCGACAACCACCACCTCGTCGCCGTCGTAGGTCCCGCTGGCCAGCTCCTCCGCCAGGATGCTAGCGTTGACGAAGGCGCCGGTCAGGATGGTGCTCGCACCGCGGGCGGCCTCCAAGACGCGGGTCCCGTTCGTGGTCGAGAGGGCGACCGTGGAGCCGGGCGGTATCTCCGAACCCAGGATCTCCGTAGGCGAGTTACCAAAGTCGAAGCCTGCCACCTTCGCGCTGCCCCGCTCCCCTATGCGGAGGTCCGCCTCGGCAGCCGCAGCCCCTTCGACAGAAGCGACGGGTATGATCCTTGCGCCCTTGGAGACGAGGACCGCTATCGTCGTGCTCGCCCTGAAGGCGTCGACCACGACCACCACAGAACCGGCGCGGGCCGCCCTCCGCGCCCCGCTCTCCCCGCCTGCGTAGCGGGCGATCACGGCGCGAGGTCCAGAGCCTTCTCCAGCATCGGGAGATTATAGACCCGCGTGCAGATTGAGAGAAAGTCAACAGCGTCCCACGTTAGAATGTAGTAGATCAATGGAGCTTGATCCAAGGTCCAACGCGAACAGGGAGCGGAAGATGAAATACCGTACGCTGGGCAGTACCGATATAGCGGTCTCCGAGGTCGGCTTCGGGGTGTGGACGGTCTCGACCGGCTGGTGGGGAGAGGTGGACGACGAGAGGTCCGTAAGGCTTCTCAGAGAAGCCCGCGAGCGAGGCATAAACTACTTCGACACCGCGGATACCTACGGATCAGGCAAAGGAGAGACGCTCCTTGCAGACGCCTTCGGGCACGTGCGCGACGAGGTGGTGATCTCGACCAAGATCGGCTACGACTTCTACAACCATACGGCCCGGCGCGGCCAGCAGGAGCGCCCGCAGGACTGGTCGGAAGAGTTTATCCGCTTCGCGTTGGAGCAGAGTCTGAAGAGGCTCGACACGGAATATATAGACTTCCTCCACCTACACAACACCAAGATGGACGCCATCGAGGACGAAGGGCTCTTCGCCCTCATGGAAGAGTTCATGAGCGAGGGTAAGATCAGGGCCTACGGCATCGCCCTCGGGCCCAAGATAGGATGGCTCGAAGAAGGCGTAAGGGCGATGCGCGAGCGCAGGGTAGAAGGCGTGCAGATGATCTACAACCTCCTCGAACAGGACCCTGGCCGAGGCCTGATCGAGGCCGCCAGAGATACGGGCACGTCCCTGATCGTACGCGTCCCCCACTCCTCAGGGATGCTAGAAGGCCACTTCGACGAGAACACGACCTTCGCAAAGAACGACCATCGCCGCCACCGCCCGAAAGAGTGGCTAACGACGGGCCTGAAGAAGGTGGAGCAACTCTCCTTCCTAACCGAATCCGGCGAGCGTACCCTCGGCCAGTCCGCCCTCAAGTTCGTCCTCTCCGCCCCCGAAGTAGTCTCCACCCTCCCGAATATCTACGGCAAGGAGCAGATAGAGGAGTTCGCAGCTACCTCGGAGACACCGGACCTTACGCCCGAAGAGCTCTCCCGCATCGCTGAACTTTACGAGAACGACTTCGGTATCAGCCAGTCAGCTGGTAGGCATGTCAGCTAGTCAGCATGTCAGCACGCTCCGGCTTCGCGGCTCTCAGCAATTCAGCAAGGAGTTGCGCAAGCGAAAGCTGAAATGCTGACAAGCGCCCTGTCGGGCGCGTGCTGAATTGCTGAAATGCTAAGACGACCGAAGGGAGTCGAAATGACCGAAACCCACACCCGTCAGCAACAGACCACAGAAGAGAAGCTTCCGGCCCAGTACATAAACTACGTGTTCTTCGAGTTGGATCCCCTCTGGCGACGCCTCCCCGGCGAGGAGCGCGCGAGGGGCAAGCGGGAGTTCCTGGAAGCTGCGGAGATACATTCTGGCGAGATGCTCTTGCGCACTTTCTCGCTTATGGGCCTCCGCGCAGACGCGGACTTTATGTTGTGGAGGATCGGTTACGACCTCGACGCTTTCGAGAGCATGACCGGCGCCCTCCTGAAGACGGGACTCGGGAAGTACCTGCGCGTCACCTATTCTTACTTCGCCCTCAGCAGGCGCTCTGTCTACGTCGGCGAGCATACGCCAGGTTTCGAGAACCGCACATACATAGTGCCGGGAGAAGGCGAGTACCTCTTCGTCTATCCCTTCGTCAAGACGCGGGCTTGGTACAGGTTGCCCATCGAAGAGCGCCAGCGCATGATGAACGAGCATATGCAGATCGGCCGTAGACACTACCCCGTAAAGAACAACACGGGCTACTGCTTCGGGATAGACGACTACGAGTTCATCCTCTCCTTCGAGGCCGAATCCCCCGAGAAATTCCAGGACCTGATGATGGAGCTCAGGGAGAGCGAAGCCAGTTCCTATACCGAGCTGGATACCCCGATCTTCACCTGCCGTCGCCGCACCCTGCCGGAGATTTTGCAAACTTTGGGATAATCACGGCTCTCGTTGTAGAATCGCTACTCAGGATTCAGGTATAATCCTTCGCAACGCACCAACCATAGCCGGGAGGCTTCTATCTTGCCTCTCGGCTATAACGTTGGTCAGGTATCTAACCTTGATTCTCTGGACGCTGCATCTCCACCCTGTATAATCAATCCCGACATGATCACTCGGATTAATGAGCGGGCGGGGACGAACGTGACGGAGCTTGTCGGCGGCACTCCACTCTTGGAGTTGCCTGGCATCTCGGCCGAAGTCCCCGGCGTCGACATCCTGGGCAAGGCTGAGTGGTACACGCCCGGCGGATCGGTCAAGGACCGGCCTGCCCTGTGGATGATCAGAGACGGTGAGAAGAGGGGCTCTCTGACGCCTGAGAAGACAATCCTCGACGCGACGAGCGGAAACACGGGGATAGCGTACGCTTGGATCGGCGCCGCTCTCGGCTACAGGGTGAAGCTCTGCATGCCGAAGAACGCCAGCGAGGAGCGAAAAAAGATCCTATGCGCCTACGGCGTCGACTTCGTCCTTACCGACCCTGACGACGGCTCGGACGGGGCCATACGTGAGGCGCGGAGGCTCTACGCAGAGGACCCTGAACGCTACTTCTATCCGGACCAGTACTCCAACGCCGCCAACCCGCGCGCGCACTATGAATCGACGGCGCCTGAGATCTGGGAGCAGACGAACGGCGAGGTCACGCACTTCGTCGCCGGGCTCGGCACGAGCGGCACCTTCGTCGGTACGGCGACGCGTCTCAAGGAGTACAACCCAGCAATAGAGGCCATTTCCTTCGAACCCGACTCGGCCTTCCACGGCCTCGAAGGCATGAAGCACATGGAGAGCGCCATCGTGCCCGCCATCTACGACCCGACCATCGCCGACCAGAATCGGGCGGCGAGAACCGAGGACGCCTACGAGATGGTCAAGCGGGTTGCGCGCGAGGAAGGAATCCTCATCGGCCTCTCGGCCGGCGCGGCGGTCGCGACTGCGCTCGAGGTCGCGAGGGAGATAGAGTCGGGTACGGTCGTCACTATCCTTTGCGACGGTGCCGACAAGTACCTCTCCGAGAGCTTCTGGGAGCAGTAAGTTGCCGCTCAAGATAGGCGCAGGGGACCTGGGGCAGATCCACGACCACGCCAAAGAGGCGTACCCTGAGGAGTGTGCCGGTGCGCTGGTCGGCATCGAAAGCGGCGGCATCAAGGTCGTCGTCGACGTGTGGCGGGCCGAGAACACGCACGAGGAGGAGCGCAGCCGCCGCTTTCTCATAGAGCCGCTCGAGGTAAAGAGATTCGAGGAGCGGGCCGACGAGAAGGACATGGGGTTGCTCGGCTTCTACCATTCACACCCTGACCATCCAGCAGAACCTTCCGAGTACGACCGCGAGCACGCCTGGCCCGGCTACTCCTACGTGATAGCCTCGCTGGGCGCTGAGAACATAGAAGACATGCGCTCGTGGACCCTAAGAGACGACCGCTCGGGTTACGACGAAGAGCCAATAGTAGGATAAGGAGACTCAGATATGCCCAAGGTCAAGATCCCAACCCCTTTGAGACAGTACACCGGCGGTAACACCGAGGTCGAGGTCGGCGGCGCCACGGCGGGCGAAGCCCTCGAGAACCTTGCCTCAGAGCACCCCGACCTCAAGCAGCATCTGTACACGGGTGACGGCAAGCTGCGCTCGTTCGTCAACGTCTACAAGGACGACGAGGACATCCGTTACCTCGAAGGCCAGGACACCGAGGTCACCGATGGCGATGAGATTTCTATAATCCCCTCCATCGCCGGAGGACGATGTAGGTAGTTTTCAAGGATCCACCCTTCGATCGTTACTTTTTCAAACGAGAGGTTTATCTTCAGATGCAGACAAGACAGCCATTAGTGGAGTCGCCCAACGGGGCACTCGAGCTAAGCAACGAAGAGATCGCACGCTACAGCAGGCACTTGATCATGCCCGAGGTCGCCCTCGAAGGGCAGAAACAGCTCAAGGCCGCGAAGGTACTCACGGTAGGCACGGGCGGACTCGGGAGCCCGCTCGCCCTTTACCTGGCTGCGGCCGGAATCGGGACCATAGGGATCGTTGACTTCGACGTTGTCGACGAGTCGAACTTGCAGCGCCAGATCATCCACGGCACTTCGGACGTGGGACGTCCCAAAGTGGAGAGCGCCCACGATAAGATCAAGGACATAAACCCCAACGTCGAGGTCAGGGTCCACGAGGAGGCGCTCACCAGCGAGAACGCGTTGGAGATCATCGAGGACTACGACGTGATCGTCGACGGCACGGACAACTTCCCGACCAGGTACCTGGTGAACGACGCCTGCGTCCTACTGAACAAGCCCAACGTCTACGGTTCGATCTTCCGCTTCGAGGGCCAGGCGAGCGTGTTCTACGCCGAGGAAGGTCCTTGCTACCGCTGCCTCTACCCCGAGCCACCACCTCCCGGCCTCGTCCCGAGCTGCGCCGAGGGCGGAGTGCTCGGCATCCTGCCTGGCGCCATCGGCACCATCCAGGCCACAGAGACGGCCAAGCTCATACTCGGGATCGGCGAGCCGCTCATAGGAAGGCTCCTCCTGTACGACGCGCTGAACATGCGCTTCCGCGAGATGAAGCTCCGCAAGGACCCGAACTGCCCCGTCTGCGGCGAGAACCCGACCGTTACGGAGCTGATCGACTACCAGGAGTTCTGCGGCATCCCGCAGGCTGAGAGTGCCGAGCAGGTCAACGGCGTGCCTGAGATCAGCGTGAACGAACTCAAGCAGAAGTTGGATCATGGCGAGGAGATAAACGTGCTCGATGTACGCGAGCCGCACGAGTACGAGGTCGCCAACATAGGTGTGAGGCTAATACCCTTGGGGGAGCTTCCACAACGTCTGGCGGAGCTGGATCAGGACGAGTACTTCGTCGTTCATTGCAAGACCGGCAGCCGCAGCGCGAAGGCCGTCAAGCTCCTGCAGGACGCCGGCTTCCAGAACGTCCACAACGTCAAGGGCGGCATCACAGCCTGGAGCGAGGAGATCGACCCGAGCGTCCCGAAGTATTAGGGAGGGTACTGCGAGCGACCTGGCGCGAGTTTGGGTTCAGGGACCGAGAGGGAGGCTTAGCGTGAACCTTGCCCCTCCTCCTTCGGCATTTTCGGCGCTGACTTCACCGCCCTGGGCGCGGGCGAGGTCGCGGGCGATGGCGAGACCGAGACCCGTTCCGCCGCCCGAGAGTCCCCTGCTCCTGGCGGCGCTGTGCGCGTCTGCCCTGTAGAAACGCTCGAAGATGCGATCTAGGCTCTCAGGGGCTATCCCTGGCCCGGTGTCCGTAACGGTCACCTCGACCTGTTTGCCTGTGATACGGCCCTCCACTGTTATGGTCCCGCCGGGAGGTGTGAAGCGGAGGGCGTTATCGAGGAGGGCGGCGAGGCCCTGGCCCGTACGGGGCGCGTCGCCGCGCGCAGGAAGTTTGCCCGAGTGGTGAACTTCGAGGTTCTTGTCCTCGGACCTGGCGCGGGCGGCGAACCGCTCCGAGGTCTCGGAGATGACTAGTGCGAGGTCGAAAGGTTCGCGGGAGACGGAAACCTTCTGCGCATCCAGACGCGCCAGCAGTAGGAGGTCGGAGAGCACGGCGTTCATCCTGTCGGTCTCACCGAGCAGGTCCTCGACGAGCTCACGGTTCTCAGAGATCTTATTCGGGTCGTCGATACCGCGGGAGAGGACCTCGGCGTCGGCCCGGATCAGGGTCAGCGGCGTCTTCAACTCATGGGAGGCATCAGCGATAAATGTCCTCTGCCTGCCGAACGCTTCCTGGACCGGACGCATCGCCCGCCGCGACATGAAAAGCCCGCCGGCCGTCGCCAGTACCAACGCTCCAAAGCCCGTGAGGACCAGCAAGAAGATCAGCCGTTCCACCGTTTCAGACACCGCCTGACGCGACTGAGCTGCCTGTACCACCGCGACCACACTTCCGAACTCTCCGTATTTCTGTACGGGAATGCTCATCACCCTTACGGCGCCACCAGGCCCGGGAACGGTCTCACTTATCGTCTGCCTCTCCTGCCCGGCTCTCTGGGCCATGTATGTGTAGGGGAGGCCGAGAGAAAAGGACGTCTCGTCCAGATCTCCGTAGGACGAACCATCAGGCAGAAGTACGATCACGGCCACGTCGTAATCAGTGGTAGCCTTCACGACACCGTACTTGTCTTCGCCGCTCAATACGCTGCTGGCCTTGTCTTCCGCCTTCTGAAGGAGTAGATTATCTTGTTGTTCGCTTGCCCGCAGGTAGAAGGTGAACACCACAACGACGCCGAAGACCAACAGAATGAGGGCCAGTATGCCTACGTAGCCCACCGTCAGGCGCCGCCTGATGTGGTCAAACATCAGTGCGGTCCTGGTTGCGGCTCGAAGGTGTAGCCGACACCGCGGATGGTTCGGATGTGGGATGTGTCGCCGTCGCCGTCGAGTTTCTTGCGCAGGTAGGAGACGTAGAGGTCGACGACGTTGGCGTAGACTTCGGGCGAGGCGCCCCACACGGTATCGAGCAGAACCGGGCGGGTGAAGACCTGCCCGGGGCGCTGGAGAAGGGTGGCGAGCAGTGCGAACTCCTTGGCCGTCAGGTCCACGGTCTCACCTCTGTGGCGAACCACGTGCCGCACAGGATCGAGCGTAACGTCGCCGGCCCCGAGGATCGCGCCGTCTTTCTCCTCGCCCCACGGACGGCGTGCGAGAGCCCGAACGCGGGCGAGCAGTTCGGGGAAAGCGAAAGGCTTGGGGAGGTAATCGTCGGCACCGGCGTCGAGGCCTTCCACGCGGTCTTCGATCTGGTCGCGGGCGGTCAGCATGATCACTGGCGTCCCTACCTCCGCGGCCCTTAGCCTCTTGACCAGCTGGACGCCGCTCAGCTCCGGGAGCATCCAGTCCACGATAAGGAGGTCGTATTCGTCTGCCAATGCCCGCATGAGCGCCTGCCGGCCGTTGACCTCCGTCTCGACGGCGTAGCCCTCCTCGCCAAGGACCCGCGAGATCAGGCGCGCCAGCCTCTCTTCGTCCTCTACTACCATTATCCGCATCACACATGTATTATCGCCGCTCTGCAGCAGATCTGCCCCCCTGTGCGACGTTTTCTGTGAAAACGCTCATGGACCGCAAAGGCTCTTCACATGTTGGAAGTCCAGACTACGACGCAGAGATCACACCACAAGGAGGAGAATTGGTAACTCATCCGAGAAAGCTGTCAGGCGGGTACAGCGCAGGGCGACTTCTCGAGGCGCTTCTGGAGTCGGGGCCGCGAGAGAGCGGGGAGGTAACGGTATGAAGGGCCACGCCTTGCAGCGCTATTTCTTGTTGGCTCTCATGGCACTGGCGGCGCTGGCTTTCGTGCTTGGCGTCATCTACCTCGACCCTGGCACGGGCAGGACGCAGACTGCTGATCCCGTCGAGTCGGCCCCGGACGGCATTCCGGCGGACGAACCCGTGGCAAGGGTCGCCTCCGTACTGAGCCCTTCCGTGGTGCAGATCAACGTCTCAGGAATCGAACAGACCCCTTTCGGGGCGCAGAAGCAAGAGGGGCTAGGGAGCGGTGTGATCTACCGCTCCGACGGCTACATCATCACCAACAACCATGTCGTAGAGGGCTCGCGCGACGTCGAGGTCGCCTTCGCTGACGGCACCACAGAGCGCGGAGAGGTCGTAGGAACGGACCCGACGACGGACATCGCCCTCGTCAGCGTGGACCGCAACGACCTGCCCGCGGCGGACTTCGCGAGCGGGGACCCGATAGTCGGCCAGACGGCGGTCGCTGTCGGCAGCCCATCAGGCTTCGAGTCTACGGTCACCTCAGGCATTATCAGCGGCACAGGGCGTGAGGTACCCGCCGAGTACACAGGCGGTACGCAGGCCCCCTCCCTGGTCGACCTCATCCAGACCGACGCAGCCATCTCCCCAGGCAACTCGGGCGGCGCCCTGGCAGACCGCGAAGGCAGGGTCATGGGGATAAACGTGGCCTACCTGCCACCGGCCGAGACGGGTGCTGAGAACATCGGCTTCGCCATACCTTCTGCCACAGCTGTCTCCGTGGCGGACCAGCTGATCGAGGACGGCGAGGCTGTCCACCCTTACGTCGGCGTCTACCTCTCTGACCTCACCCAACAGACCGCGAGCAAGTTCGGAAGCCCCGTAGACTCAGGGGCTCTGATCGAAGAGGTCGAGCCTGGTAGCCCGGCCGATGACGCCGGAATACATCGCGGTGACATCGTGACCGCCGCAGGTTCGGAGGAGGTCCGTAGCTCGGGCGACCTGCTCTCGGCGCTGCGCGACTACATGCCGGGCGATACGGTAGAGCTGAAAGTCCTCAGGAACGGCGAAAAGTCCACGCTCCAGGTAAACCTCGCGGAGCGTACCCAGTAAGGCGCTTGCTCCCCACCGGCTAGACGATGCCGGTGAACAGACCGGAGCTTGCGGACAAACGGGCGTCCTCGAGAGGGAGGGCGCCCGTGCATTGCGCTCGGACTCACAGGTAGTGCACACTGTGGGGCAGGCATCAGGAAGAAGGGGGATTCCCGGTTACTACAAGCGGCGGGCCGGATAGTGATACAGGAAGAATAGAGGCCTTCTCCGACGGGGTGTTCGCCATCGCGATCACGCTCCTTATCATAGAGATCGGGGTTCCGCACGTGGTGGGCACGGCATCTCTTTTCGAGAAGCTCGTCGAGTTGTGGCCTTCTTACCTAGGGTACGCGATCAGCTTCCTCGTAATCGGCACCGTCTGGGCGAACCATCACAACCGTTTCCGCCTGATCTCACGCTCAGACCACATCCTGCTCTTCCTGAACATCGTGTTCTTGATGTGCGTCGCCTTTATCCCCTTCCCCACGGCCCTGCTCGCCGATTATCTGTCAGGAACCAATGAGCACCGGACTACCGCCGTCGCCGTATACAGCGGCACGCTGGCTGTGACCGCCATCTTCTTCACCATTCTCTGGCTCTACGCCGCAGGGAACTACCGCCTCGTGGACAGGGCGGTGGACCCTCACTTGCTGCGTGCCATGACGCGTCGCTACGTGTTCGGAATGATTCTGTACATCCTGGCCTTCGCGCTTGCCTTCGTCAGCCCGGCGGCGAGTCTGGCGCTCATCGTCATCCTCGCCCTGATCTTCGTCTTACCCGAACCGGAAGGACCAGGAAGCTCACGCCGCACCCGGCGGCGACCAATTCGAGGCTGAACCGGAAGGTCCGGAGATCCTCGCTATCTTCTTCTCGCCAGGTAGACCCCGCAGAGGATGACGACCGCGCCGACGAGTTGTTCCAGTCCGAAGTCCTCGCCGAGGAGTACGATGCCCGTACTCACGCCTGTCAGGGTGACGAGGTACTGGTAGATCAGGACCCGGTTCGCCCCGACGTGGGAGACTCCATAACCCCAGGCGGCGAAGCCGAAGGCTGAGGAACACAGAGCAGAGTAAGCCGCCGCCCCCCACGCGAGACCGTCCAGGGAACCGATGTCGAAACCGCCAGGGTCGAGCGCTGCGAGCGGGAAGGCCGCGAGCCCGCCGAGGGTCATGGCGTAGGCGGCGAGGGCAATGGGAGAGTAGCGTTCCAGAAGTGAGAGCGAGAGGACGGTGTAGGAGCCCCAGAACACGGCAGCGACCAGTATGAGAGCGTCCCCGACGAGGCTGGTGCCTGCGAACTCGAGTCCGCCGTACACGATGAACCCGACCCCGAGGAGGGAGAGTCCTACGCCGAGGATACCAGCGAGCCTCGGCCGCTCCAGGCCGAGTGCGAATCCGAGGAGCATCCCCCACACGGGGGCCGTCGAGTAGACGAGGGCCGTGTTTGCCGCCGTGGTCAGGCTCACCCCGATGGTGAAGACCGTCTGGGTGAGTGTGACGCCGACCACCCCGAGGCCGAGTACGGCGAGCAAGTCCTCGCGACGCAGGCGACTCCCCCCTTCGAGAAAGGGCACGAACAAGAGCAAGAGACAACCGGCCAGGGTGAAGCGTGTTGCGGCGAAGAGGATCGGCGAGACGCTCTCGACGACGATCTTTACCGCCGTGAAGTTGGTCCCGAAGAAGAAGACCGTCAACAGTAGCGCGGCCTCGACTCCTATCGAGGCCCGCCGTTTCGGTTCCTCTTCAGTGGTCAACGGGAGCCTTCGGTTAACGGATGAAGTTCGTCTCCGGGCTAAGGGTCTTTATGTAGGCGGAGATAACACGGGCGCAGTTCTCGACGTCTTCTACGTCCACGACCTCGTTGGGAGAGTGCATGTAGCGGTTGGGGCACGAGACGAGTCCCGTCGCGATCCCGGCCCTGGTGAACTGTATGGCGTCTGCGTCGGTCCCCGTCGAGCGCGAGTCGGCCTCCAGCGTGTAGGGGATATTCTCGCCCTCAGCCGCCGCGATGAGGCCTTCCGAGACGATGGGCGAGATATTCGTCGCCCGCTTTATAACGGGGCCACCGCCCAGGGAGTGGTCCCCGTGCTCGCTCTTGGAGACGCCTGGAGTATCTGTGGCGTGGGTCACGTCGACGGCGATTGCCGCGTCGGGATCTAGCCCGAAGGCAGCCCCACGGGCACCGTAGAGACCTATCTCCTCCTGCACGCAGGCCACGGCCACGACCTCGGCACCGAGATCATCATCTTCGGAGAGCAACCTCAGGGCTTCTAGCACCACGAACGCGCCCATGCGATTATCCACGGAGCGGGAAGCTATGCGGCCGTTCGGAAGCTCCACGATGTCCTGGTCGATTACGCCGACGTCCCCGACGCGGACCATGCCCCCGGCCTCTTCGGCGTCTTTGGCGCCTATATCGATCCACAGGCTCTTTATCTCGGAGACCTTCTTGCGCTCATCAGGCTCCATAAGGTGGATTGCCTTCTTGCCAATAACACCGGACAGATCGCCGCCCTTCGCAAGCAACCGAATGCGCTGTCCCACGAGCACCTGCGGATCCCAGCCGCCGACGCCGGTAAAGCGGAGCAAGCCGTTCTCCTCTATGTGGGTGATCATCACCCCGATCTCGTCTACGTGCCCTGCGAGCATGACCTTCGGTGAGCCACCCGCCCCTATGGTGGCGAAGCTGTTCCCCATTCTGTCGCCCCCGACTTCGGCGAACTTCTCGGCCTCCTCCCTCCAGACTTTCGCGGCAGCTTCTTCGTAACCGCTGGGCCCCGGCGTCGAAAGCAGCCTTTTCAAGAACTCGTACGAGGCGTTCCTCACAATGGGTCCTTTCTATAGTAGAAGCGAATCTCTGAATGAGCGCCTCCCGGCGCCCCTAACAGGTTACCTGAAGTTCGAGCACATCACTCCCGAGGGGCCGCCGGTCTCTACCGATAATCCGGTAGGGGATCTCTATCCCGAACGCCTCCGAAAAGGGATTGGGATCGAGGCGCAACGTCTGTCCATCATCCCATACCGGCCCGAAGCGCGTCCCTTCGAACGCGAACCCTCCGGGATAAGGCGGCGGACTGTCTTCGCCGCAGGGCTCGTTGAGGCACAAGAACAGCGAGAGGCCGTCGCAGAGCCGCAGTAAGCGGAAGTTTCGCTCGAGGTTCTCCAGCTCATTTTCGGACATTCTCACTTCGAGGCTGCCCTGGCGCTCCACCTCGCCATCGCGGAACTCGACCTCCTCAGGCCGATCGGAGTCGAGCAGGAAGCGGGCGTAGTGCATACTGCAAAGGCATCCCGCGTAAGGGTCCTCATCCGCTACCAGATCTATCCCTCTCCTCTGGGCCGGCAGTTTCAGGTCCAGGGGATAATCCACAAAGGAGTAGGGCCTGTCCTTCTCCTCGTTCCACAACACCTCCCGGTCCAGTTCGCGCCAGGCCAGATCGTGGTTGGCGACGGCGTAGACTGTGGACTCGAAGGGTCGAGGCCTCTCCTTCCACCGGAGCGCGAACTCGCCCGCGATCAAGGCGTGCTCGTGCTGCTCGATGAGCACAAAAGAGTCTGGCCGCTCGCGAACGATCATGGGCCAAGCTTAGCAGCTTTCAGCACGCTCCAGCCTCCGGCTTCCGCTTGTCAGCTAGTCAGCAGGTGGTAGGCCTCGCCCTAGGCACGGGAACCTCCGAGAGTTGCTCCCACGCGACAGGAGGAGGCCGGAACGGAAGTAGCTGGCAAGCTGAGAGCGAGGGCCTTTAGGCCCGTAGCGTGCTGACCGACTTTACAACACCGGCCGCCTATCCAAGGCGAACGGTGACTCGATTCCGGGGGCTTGGAGGAAAGCGTCTTGCATCTCGTCGAAGAGGTCTGAGGGTACCGTGGCCAGCGCCAGGGCGAAGCCGTCATGGAAGGCACCTTCCCACTCCTCGGCGAACCTCTCGGGGAGGCCCATGGCGAGAAGCTTCTTCTGAAGGTGCGGCCTGCGGTGGTAGAGGATGAGGCCGATGATAACGGCCAGGGTAATGACGGCCTGTACGGCGATCCCGGTCGGCGGATGGAAGGCACCCATGAGAACGCTCACGGCCGTCACCCCGAGGTAGGTGCTCGCCAACTCGAACCACTGCGTCCGTGAGAGCCCGGACTCGACCCGGCGGGTTCTGACGTCAGGGAGCGTTACGCCCACGAGTCGTTCGTCCTTGCGCCGCGAAAACACGAGGAGTGGGTCAGCAGTGACCCCAAGGTCCTCTAGACGTTCGTCAAGGGCTTTGAGCGCCCGCACGTCCCGCGCGACGGCCCCGACGGTATAGTAACGTGGAATGCTCATGCTTCGGCGATTTTACCAGTGATTTCGGCCCGTCTTGGTTCAGCGGCCTCAGGGAGTGTCCAGACGCAATCCTCTCAGTCGGCGGCCCGGACGATCCTCGCCTCGAGCGTGCCGAGCCCCTCGGCCGTAACCCACTCGAAGGTGTTCCCCAGCTCATCCCTCGCCAGGCTCCTGAGCCTCCCCTGCGCGTCCACGTATTCCGTCTCCACCGGCAGGTCGGTGACATCGCCGACTTCCTCCTCGTCGACTACCTCCCCCTCTTCGTTGTAGGTGGTCTCGAGGATGCGTCCTGACCCGTCGACGCTGCGCCGTGTCGCCAGGCCTGCCCCGCCGGTCCGATACACGGGCCGGCCGCCCAGTCCGCTGACCAGTCTCCTGGCCAGCTCACTCTCTCTCCCTCTCTCCCTGGCGTCTTCGATTGCGATCCTGAGCGCCACTTCGGCGATCTCGGAGTTGGAGGTGTGAATACCCTCCTGACGCTGCAGGTCATGCCGAAGCCTGTCCAGCTCTCTGCCGACCTGTTTGGAGAGGTTGAACGTGGTACCCACCAGCCAGGGCTGATCCTCCCAGGAGATTGCGCTTTCGCCACCAGAAGCAGGCGGGGCCGTTCCAGGCTCGACGGACTCCTGAGAATCCCTTTCGCCTCCAGGCGGCCCGGAGATCTCTCTCAAGATGCTTCCCATGAGGTCTTCCGGCACTTTTCTTGTCTTGCCCATGTCTCCTTTCACGTCCCTTTCGCGAGCCGCTCCGCCAGACGGGCGTAGTCAGCGGCCCCGTTGCTCCTTTTCGAGTACTCGAAGATGTGCTGGCCGAACCCTGGCGCTTCCGAGAGCTTCGAGTTGTAGCGCACACAAGGCCACAGGGCGTCGGGGAAATAACGCTTGAGTTGCTCGAGTATCTCAGC
>DASTKM010000086.1:0-2222 GCA_035715885.1 Rubrobacter sp. | reverse complement strand
CTACCTGGAGCACGGGCGGATGATGCCGGAGGACGGCCTCGATACCCTTGCGGCCTTCGATGAGATCTACCTCGGCGCCGTCGGCTGGCCTACGGTGCCGGATCACCTCTCCCTCTGGGGACTCTTGCTTCCTATAAGGCGCACCTTCGACCAGTATGTAAATCTACGCCCCGCACGCCTTTTGCGCGGCGTGAAGAGCCCGCTGGCGGAGCCGAACGACCTCGACATCACCGTCGTCAGGGAGAACACTGAGGGAGAGTATTCTGACTCGGGCGGGCGGGTGTACAGGGGTACGCCACATGAGATCGCCGTTCAGGAGAGCATCTTTACTCGACGCGGCGTGGAGAGGATAATCCGTTACGCTTTCGAGGAGGCGAAGGCCAGACGTGGCCTTCTGGTCGGGGCGACCAAGTCGAACGGAATCAGCGTTACGATGCCTTTCTTCGATGAGATCTTCCGCGAGATATCCTCTGACTACCCTGACGTAGAGGCGTCCCTGATGCACGCCGACGCCCTGGCCGCCAGGCTCGTGCTCGCCCCGCACTCCTTCGACGTCGTCGTCGGCTCCAACCTCTTCGGTGATCTGCTCTCTGAGGTGACAGCCGCCATCGCAGGGGCCATCGGGATCGCACCCTCAGCCAACCTGAACCCAGAAGGAACATATCCCTCCCTGTTCGAGCCTATTCACGGCTCGGCCCCCGATATCGCGGGCCAGGGCGCCGCAAACCCATCAGGCGCGATCTGGGCCGGCGCCATGATGCTCGACCACGCAGGATACCCAGACGCAAGCGCCCGTATCCTCTCCGCACTCGAAGAGACCCTGGCATCAGGCACCAAGACCAGCGACCTCGGCGGCACGGCCACGACAGATGAGATGGCCGACGCTGTCGTGCAGAGGCTCAGAATCCACGCCTGACCGCAGCCAGCCTTACCCCACCGCTCGACAAGGCCATTTGACCTAGCTCACACCCAGGCCGCCGGTCCCTTGACTCTGCAATCTGCCCTCACTATGCTGCCACACAGTTATTGCAAATGATTGTCATTTGTAAGGAGTATCGGCGAACGAGGAGGCGAGGTCTCGGTGTTTAGTTCTTTCGTTACCCTTTTGAGGGAGGGATTCGAGGTAACGCTTTTGGTCGCGATAGTGCTCGCCTATCTCGTCAAGATCGAACGCCGCGAGGACATCAGGCAGGTGTGGTACGGGGTCGGTGCGGCCCTACTGGTATCGCTGGCCGTGGGAGGGATTCTATTCGTGACGGCTGGCGGGTTGGAGGGGAGAGCGGAGTACATCTTCGAGGGTACGGCGATGTGGGTTGCCGTCGGGTTCCTGACTTATATGATCCTCTGGATGCGGCGGGAGTCGCGCAATGTAGCGCAAAGTATTCGCCGGGGTATCGACAGCGCCGTGGCGAAGGGTGGCAGTCTCGCGCTGGTCTCGCTGGTCTTCGTGATGGCCTTGCGTGAGGGGATAGAGACCGCGCTCTTCCTTTTCGGGATCACGCGTACTTCGGAGCCCTTGCAGGTTGCTTTCGGCGCGGCGCTCGGTATAGCGGGGGCCGTGGTGTTGGGTTACGCCGTCTACGCAGGAGGGAAGCGCATAAACCTTGGCATGTTCTTCAAAGTGACCGGGGTCTTCCTGATCCTGGTCGCCGCGGGGCTCCTGGCCCACGGTGTGGCCGAGTTCCAGGAGGCCGGTCTAATTCCCACCATCATGCCTCTGTGGGACGTCAGCAGCTCACCCGTGCTGGGCGAGGGGACCATCGCAAGCGAGTTCCTCACCGCATTCTTCGGCTGGGACCCTGAGGCGAACCTGCTGGAGTTGCTCGCCTGGTTCACGTACGTCGTGGTGGTCGGATACGCTTTCCTGCGGCCGCAGCCGCTCCCCGAGGGTGCCACCGCCAGCCCAGCTACGCGTAACAACTAGCTTTCCAGCTCGGAACCTACAAGACTCCTACTGTCCGCACGGGTCACGTACGAGGCTAGCGCTTCGATACTGAAGCGCTAGCCTCCGAGGGACGTAGACGGCCATCTTACGATCCTAGGGGCTAGCCGCCAATGGATGTGTCGGCCATCGCGGCACCTCGGGCGGGAGTGTGGGATCGTATAGAATGAGGACGTATCCGTCTCTGGAGGGCTCATGAACGTGTTCGGGATAGATATCGGAGGGTCGGGGATCAAGGGCGCGCCCGTGGACACCCAGTCGGGTGAGCTGCTCGAGGAGA
>DASTKM010000085.1:0-2854 GCA_035715885.1 Rubrobacter sp. | reverse complement strand
GTTTTGCAGACCCTTGCCTAACCACTCGGCCATGCCGCCAGCGGCGCCGCTACGCCCCACGGCCAGAGCGGAAGACGGGATTCGAACCCGCGACCCTCACCATGGCAAGGTGATGCTCTACCAACTGAGCTACTTCCGCGTGCGGCTCTAATTTAGCACGGGCCTAGGGCTCTTACAAGCGCTCGTTGAACCACCTCTTTCGCGAGAAAACCACGTAGCGCATGATGAAAAAGCTGATGGTAGAAGCCACGGTAACGGAGATGATCTTTGCGACGTTACCGGCCAGGTAAGTTGGCACCTCCGTATACACTATGATGGGGTGGATCAGGGCCCAGAACAACCCGTTGCTTACCACTATGTTTACGAGCGCTTGCAGCCCGAACAGTAGTATCTGCCTCAGGTCGTGTTCGGCCCTTCCCCTAAAGGTCCACAATGTATTCCACGCGTAACTGTTTAGGTTCGCAAGAACCAGCGCCACACCGTTGTAGATGACGAGCAGGGAAACGTCGCGCGTCGGCTCGAGCCATAAGAAGAGGTTCAAGACCCCGATGTCTATGACGGCGTTGGAGAGCCCGACGATGGAGAACTTGGAGAAGCGCTTCCCGCCGCTCTTGAGCTTGGCCTTCGCTTCGCTCATCTCTGCCCCAGCGCCTGTTCGTAGTATCCGCGCAACGTGCGCGTAGAGGTTCCCCAATCGCGCCTCTGGGCGGACGCGCGGGCATTGCGTCCCATCCGTGCCCTCAGACCGTCGTCTGAGGCAATCTTTCGGACGGCGGCGGCGAGGTCCGCATCAGAACCAGGATCGTAGAGAAGCCCTGTCTCGCCTTCGTCCACCACCTCCCTGGTGGCCCCCGTCCTGGCGGCGATCACGGGCAGCCCGGAGGCGAGGGCTTCGATCATCGCTATCCCCAACGTCTCCGTGGTCGAAGGGAACAGGAAAGCGTCGGCGGAGGCGAACGCGGCCGCGAGCTCCTCCCCCTGCAGCACTCCCGTAAAGACCGTCCGCGTATTCGCGAACTCCTGTTCGAGATCCCTGCGCGCTGGTCCGTCTCCGACGAGGGCGAGACGCACTCCTGGTACTTCGCCGAGAACCCCCCTGAGATTAGCGATATTCTTCTCGTGACCGAGGCGTCCGACGTAGAGCAGAAGCCGCTCCGCCGGGTGTCCGTTGGTCAGTCTGACCCGCCAATCCTTCGAGAACTTGTCGGGGTGAAAGCGCCTGGCATCAACACCCTGTGGCCACAGGTGCAGCCGCTCGACACCCTCGTGGGCAAGGTACCTGAGCGTCGCCTCCGAAGTGCAGAGGTTGATGGCGGCCCTGTTGTGCAGCTTCCTGGTGTACCAGCGCGTGGCGCGGTCGAAGAGTCCCAGCCCGTAGAAGCGGGCGTAGGCAGCGATGTTCGTGTGGTAGGAAGCCACCAGAGGGACGTCCAGTCGCCTGGAGTAGAAAGGAGCTCCCCGTCCCAGAACGAAAGGGTTGACGGCATGGATCAGCTCGGGCCCGAAGTCGCGCAGCGCGCTGCCTACGCCAGGGTTTATGGGAGCGAGCTTTATCTGGGGATAGGGCGGGAAAGGCACGCTGGAGACACGGTGGATCGGAACCCCCTCGTAAGAACCCGGTCCTTCTCCGTACTTGGGGGCGATCACGAGCATCTCGTCGCCCATCCGGAGCAGCTCTTCTATGGTGTGCCTGAGTCTCGTGACCACGCCATCGGTGGCCGGAAGGAAGGTCTCGGTAAAGAACGCGATGCGCACTGGGCCTCCCCGCTAGCCGCGGCCGAACCGGGCTAATACCACACCGTATCGCCGCCTGAGCGCTCCCCTACAGGTTCTGTCTCTACCGGCCAGCACCTGCCTCCGATGTCCGCTCGTAACGATCCGCACCCCGATTCTACAGGTTCGAGACGATGGCCCGCGTGAACTCCCTGGTTCCGGCGCTGCCGCCGAGATCCTTTGTACGCGTCTGGGGGTTCTTCAGGGCCGCCTCTATCGCCGATTGCATCCTGTCGGCCTCCTCGCCATAGTCGAGATGGATGAGCATGTTCTTGGCCGAAAGCAACGTCGCGAGCGGGTTGGCCCTGTTCTGTCCGGCGTACTTGGGTGCCGAGCCGTGGACAGGCTCGAAGACCGCGATCTCCTCCCCTATGTTGGCCCCTGGGGCGACGCCGAGCCCACCCGTAAGTCCTGCGCAGAGGTCCGATAGGATGTCGCCGTAGAGGTTGGGGCAGACCAGAACGTCGTAGAGGTTCGGCTTCATGACGAGCTGCATGCACATGTTGTCGACTATACGATCGTCTATCTCCTCGAAGTCGTTCTCGTAATCTCTGGCAACCTCGAAGAAGACGTCACGGAACAGACCGTCCGTGAACTTCATGATGTTAGCCTTGTGGACGACGGTGATGTGCCTGCGGCCCTGTTCTTTCGACCGCTCGAAGGCCATCCGGCAGATGCGCTCGGTGCCCTCGCGGGTGATGATCTTGATCGACTCCGCCGCGTGCTTGCCGACGGTATGCTCCACGCCGGCGTAGAGGTCCTCAGTGTTCTCGCGGTAGATGATGATGTCGATGTTCTCGTACGGCGTCTCCACCCCTGGTAGGCTCAAGGATGGCCTGATGTTCCCGTAGAGGTCGAGCTCCTTGCGAAGCGCTACGTTCACGGACCTGAACCCCGTCCCGACGGGAGTGGTTAGCGGCCCCTTCAGCGCCACCTTGTTGCGCCGGATAGAGTCGAGCACTGACTCGGGAAGAGGCGTACCTTCCCTATCCATCACCGTCTCGCCGGCTTCGGCGATCTCCCACTCGATGTCGACGCCGAGCGCGCCTATAACCTCCTTTACGGAGTCCGTGAGATCCGG
>DASTKM010000084.1:0-7713 GCA_035715885.1 Rubrobacter sp. | reverse complement strand
GGAGAGTACTCCTTGTCGTCGACCTCTATCCTGATGTCCCCGCCAGGGCCAGACTTGACCTGGTAACCAACGCGCTCGGCCTCAGTCTTCACGTCACTGTAGCGGCGCCCCATAAAGCGCTTGATCGAGTAGACGGTACGCTCCGGGTTCGTTACAGCCTGCCTCCTCGCCAACTGCCCTACCAGCCGCTCTCCACTCCTCCTGTCGAAGGCCACGACCGAAGGCGTCGTCCTCTCCCCTTCCGAGTTGGTGATCACCTTCGGATCCCCACCCTCGAGTACCGCAACACAACTGTTGGTCGTGCCCAAATCTATGCCAATGCTCTTGGCCATGCGCATACCTCCCACGAGATAACGTTATCTAAAGTGTCATCAGTATAAAATCTGAGTGTCACCGTTGCAAGTTTTTCGTCGCAGGTTGCTGTTACGGAGGAGGCCTGGTATAGGGTAGGATAATATGGTCTCCGGTGCGGTGGACGCTGGTTGTATGTTCTCGGGGTGTAGGGAGTCGGATTGGACGAAACGATCTTGTTGGTCGATGATGACGCGGCGCTCTTGGAGGTCACGTCCATCGTACTGGCATCTGAGGGTTATCGGGTAGTGACGGCTGAGGACGGGGCCGAGGCGCTCCGGATTCTCGGGCGGGAGGGTTTGGATCTCGTGGTGCTCGACATTATGTTGCCGAGGATGAGCGGGTTCGAGGTCTTGAAGAAGTTGCGCGAGCACAGCGACGTCCCTGTGGTCTTGCTCACGGCGAAGAGCCAGTCTGTAGACAAGGTGGTCGGGCTGGAGCTTGGGGCCGACGATTACATCACCAAGCCCTTCGACACCAAAGAGTTGCTGGCCAGGATCAAAGCCATACTCAGGCGTTTCGGTCGGGATGGCAGGGGCAGGGAGGGATTATTGAGGCTCGGCCCTTTGGAGTTGGATCCCAACGGCTACACGGTCAGCCGCTCGGGGGAGACGTTGGATCTCACGCCTACCGAGTTCAAGATACTCGCGCTCCTCATGCGCCGTCCTGGGCAGGCCTTTACGCGGGCCCAGATCTCCGAGGCGGTCTCCACGGGGTCCCATTACCTGGCAAGCCGCTACATAGACGTCCACATAAGCAGGCTCAGGGCAAAGGTCGAGCGGGACCCTTCGAGTCCGGAGATCGTACAGACCGTCCCTAGCGTCGGCTACAGGGCCGCGAGGCCCGTCTAGATCCCACGACGGAGGATGGGCATAGAAGAGAGAGAAGATAATAGGCTCCCGCCGGCGTTGAGCTTCAAGGCCAGGATCTTCGTAGCCCTCGTCGGGATCTCTTCTGTGACGAGCCTGATTATCGGGCTGGTCCTGTACTACTTCGCCCAGGACAGGCTGGTACACGCGGAGAACACGCTGCTCAAGCAACGCTCTCAGACGGCGAACGCTGGCGCGCAGGATTTCCTGGAAGGACTGCGCGACCCCGAAGATAAGACCCTCCCACCCCCGCCCGATTACGCCGAGGAGCTCGTCCGGGCGGTCGCCGATCCGACGGGCCTGGAGGTCCTCTACGTAGGACCCGACATGGAACCTCTGGCCGCCCGCGACGGCCTGGGGAATCCTCTCGACCCCAAAAAGGCATACGGGAGACTCGACAGAGCGGAACTCGAGGAGACTGCATCATCGCCAGGGGGAGAGGGCAGACTCGTGTGGAGCGAGGGACGCTCGGGTTACGTAGCGGTGTGGCCGCTCAGGACCTACGACGGTACCGTGAAGGGAGTCATGGTCTACCACGTTCCCCGCGACGAGCTCGGAGATACGCTGGCCTACCTGCGCTACGGCATCCTTGGGGCCATTCTGACTAGCATCCTCCTCGCCGGGGCGGCGAGCCTGCTTCTCACGCGTCAGGTCACGCGTCCCCTCTCCGAGACCAAGGATGCAGCCATAAGGGTCGCCTCAGGGGATTACGCGGCGACCGTGCCCGTCAAGAGCAGGGACGAGCTCGGTGAGGTAGCAAGGACTTTCAACTACATGGCCGAGGAGATAGAGCACTACGTCGGGGAGATCCAGGAGCAAAAGAGCCGTCTGGAAGCCGTCCTCGAATCCTCTCCCGAGGCTGTCGTGGCGACGGACTCTGGCGAGCGGGTCACGATGGTCAACGCGGCGGCGGCCAGGATGCTGGGCATAAGGGCCTCAGACAGGGGGCGTACGCTGGAGGAAATCGGGGCCCCACGCGCAGTCCTCAGGTGTCTGCGCGAAGCGGCCGCCAACGGGGTTGCGGTAAGGGAGGTCGAGCTTGGAGAGAAGGCTTTCTGGGCTTACGCCGCCCAGATGGACAGGGGGCAACCCGACCTCGCACCAAACGGCGACGCCGGCATCATCCTGGCCGTAAGAGACATAACCGAGCACCGCTCGCTGGAGAAAGCCAAGACCGACTTCGTCTCGGATCTTTCCCACGAGCTCAGGACCCCGCTGACAACCATCCAGAGCGCGGTCAGCCTGCTGGAGCGGGCACGGGACCGGCTCGACCCGCTGGAGCACCGGGCGCTCGAGCTGGCCGATCAGGAATTGCAGCGCATAAGGGGGATGGTCGAGGAACTGATGACCCTGGCCCAGATGGACTCCTGGAAGTACCAACTCGAGGTAGGGCCGGCAAACATGAGTACGGTCGTCCAGACGGCAATAGAGTCGGTAGAGACCAAGGCCCAGAGGTTCGGCATCAAGATATACTTCGGTGACGCGGGCGAGCACAGGTGCATCTGCGACGTCCAGAAGCTCTACCAGGTCTTCATCAACCTTCTGGACAACGCGATCAAATACTCCGACCCAGGCGCCAGGGTGGATGTAGAGATAGAGGAGGACGACTCGGCGCTGACCGTCCGCATCCGTGATACTGGCGTGGGCATCCCCAAAGAGGATCTGAACCAGCTCTTCGAGCGTTTCTACAGGGTGGACAAAGACCGCTCTCGCGCGACCGGGGGAAGCGGGCTTGGGCTCGCCATAAGTAGGCAGATAGTGGAGATGCACGGCGGCAGCATCTCCGTCGAGAGCGAGGTCGACGTGGGCTCCGTCTTCGAGGTCAGGCTCCCGAAGGCATTCCTCTCCCGCTCCGTGAGTCATGCTCTCTAGGGT
Organism: Rubrobacter sp.; assembly: GCA_035715885.1. GTDB lineage: Bacteria > Actinomycetota > Rubrobacteria > Rubrobacterales > Rubrobacteraceae > Rubrobacter_D. The sequence goes on along the minus strand of DASTKM010000084.1, from coordinate 4,618 downwards.
AGGGTCGGCAAAACGGGTCGCCGTCCTCTCCGTAGCGGCTGTCATTGTGGCGGGGTGCGCCCACGCCCATAAGGAGGTCTCCATCGCGCCCCTCGTCCCGGCAGCGGGCAGGGTGGACCCCGGACTTGGCCCTGGCACACGAGCCCTCAGTTCAGGACCCGGGTACAAAGGCTCACCGAGCTGGAATCCGGGGGGCGACAGGATCGCGTTTACGGTAGACGGCTACGTTGTGGACAGGCCGACGGACTCGGGAAACCTGAGGTACTGGACCACCAGGGATTTCATCGCAGAAGATACAGAGTGGATCTCGGAAGATACCCTGATGATACTCGGCTCGGCGTCGCCCTCAGGGACAGAGGACACCCCGAGGTCCCTCTACAGGGCGCGAGCAGAGGAGAATTCGCTGGAACTAGAGAGGGTCGAGAAGGAGGTTTCGGCGATCGGCCCGGGCAGGGGGGGTTTGATCTTCGCCATCGGTCACAGGTCTTTCGAGAGCGGGCTCGCGCTGACACGAGGCAGTGGGGAGGTCCGCAGAGTCTACTCCGAGCCTATCAAAGGCCGCGTCGCATCCCTCTCCCTCTCGCCTGACGGCGACGAGGCCGTCCTGGCCGTGCGTCCTCCCGGAGACCTCGAGACCTCGGCTTTGCACGTGTTCGATCTTCGGAAGGGGAAAGGGCGAGAGATAATGCGGCTGGAAGGCAACCAGGAGATACTCGGCACGCCCCAGTGGACGGGGCAGTACCTCTACTTCGTAGGCGGGGAGACAAATGCACCTGTAGACAGCGACGGCTCAGAGCCACTCTACGAGATCTATCATGTGCCCGAGGAGGGCGGCGCGCCGGAACCCGCGCCAGGTGTGGGAGAGGACTTTGTGGCAGCGAGCATACGCGTCTCTCCTGACGGCAAGCGGTTGGCCGTCATCGGACGCCTCAACCCGACGTCACCGACCAACCTGTACGTACTGGACCCCCTCGCGAAGAACCTCACACTTGTAACGACCAACGAGGACATGGAGATAAAGACCGGACCGGACGACCTCGCGTGGTCGCCCGGCGGGAAGAGCGTCGCGGTAATCGCCCGCGGCACCCCATCCACGGAACCCGAGGTGCGTGCGGACCCCGCAGACAGGCTCCTGAGAGACTTCTACAACCTCTACGAGATACCGGTCGATGGCCCCGAGGATGCGCCGCCATGAGGGACATAATATTCTGGCTCTCCGGCGCGGCTCTCGCCTTCCTGGTCACAGCGGGAGCTTTCCTGCTCCTGGCGAACCTCGCTTCCGTCCCTTCCCAGAAGCGTCTGAATCCGGACCAGGCAAGGGCCGGGTCCGGACAATCCGTGGATCTGATACTGGATAGAGAACAGCTCGCGTCTCTCAGGTACCAACAGGATCAGAGTCTCGCCCTGGTAGTAGAGAACGAGGGCGGAGAGCACCTCTCGGATGTAAACGTGAACCTGAAGGTCTTCTCCGAGAACACAGCCCTATCGGACTCCCGTTACTACAGACAGACGGTCCAGAAGATACCGGCCGGCGAGGCTGCCAGCGTGCGTTTCGAGTTCAACCTACTGGTCCGCGAAGAGCCCGTTGCGAGGCCACCCACAGCGAACCCTGAACCATCGCGCAAGATCCTGGAGATAAGGGCCACGACGCCAGGGGGCACCTCGACGGTCAGGACGGTGATCCTGCCACCCTGAGGCCCTACCGGCTCCTTTGCTCGCCCGTAGTGCGGGCCAGTGCACCGGGCACAGGTGACTTGAGCCCGGGGAGTTTTACCCGCCCGACCAGCGCCCGTGCCAGCTCCCCCACCTCGACGGCGCTCTTCAGGTCGATGTGCGCGAGCGTGTAGTAGCTCATACGATAAGTGGCGCGGCGCACGGGCCGCCAGCCGCTCTCCAGAAGGAATGCAGTAGGCACGTGGTTGGACACCCCTCGGTCGCTGGCTATCGCCTCGACCCTCCCGACGCCCCGCTGCCTGAGATCCCTGAGCATCCTCACCAACAGCCGGCGGCGCGTACGTACATCTCCACCGGCGTAGGCCAACAGCACGGCCTCATCATCGATCGGCCCCAGCGGATAACGCGCTGCCCGCGCCAGACGTTCGGGCGGCCCGTAGACCACGAATCCCTGAACCTCTCCACCGCGCCGCACCGCGAAACCCGCCGTCCCCCAGAGGTCATTCAGCTCGCGAAACCACTCTTCGGCGGAGTACCTATCGCCGGTCCAGTACGAGATCACGGCCCCAAGACCGGGCACCTCGCTGGCATCCTCGGCTGAGATCTCACCGACCATCGGCACGAAAGACGTGGGTTTCATCGCTCCGGACCGCTGTCCTTCGGTCCCCGCAGCCGTTCCCTGGTCTCTCTCACCTTCCGGCGTAGTTGCTCGGACCTCTCGGCGTCGGCAATCTCCTCAACAGCCTCGGGCTCGACGTCGCGCGACACGTCCCTGAGGTAGGGTCGCTGAGCCTCTCCCCCCCCTGAGGCAGGGGAGGAGTCGCCGAGGTCGACCACCTCGGGGCGTTGGCGTGATCCTTCGCGGACCTCGGCCAGACGCTCCCTCATCTGCTCCTGCGCATCGAAATAGGTCTCGCGGCCCTTCTCGCGGGCCTCACCAGCCCTGTTGGCGAGTGAACCCCTGAGCTCTTTGCCGCTGCGCGGGGCCAGGAGTATGCCCACCAGGGCCCCTACCGCGCCGCCGAGTACGAAGGTTCTCAGTCGCTGCCTGTCCAGCACCTTTGTCTCCTTCTGGCCTCCAGCGTTATTCTAACCGCTTTTTGCGCGGGTGACGGGGATCCCATGCCTGGGTGTAGACCCATCGAGGAGCATCGCCGAGGCATGCCGGCCGGCCCTCTCGGCTATCCCCGAGACCCTGTTGGTCACGATCTCGACTGCCGCGTCCGAAGTGTTCTCTATGGAGACGTTCTCCACAGCCTGCACACCGGCCCTGGCGGAACTCTCGACGATGTAGTCGTGGATCTGACGTATCTCCTCGAAGTAGGAGATGTACTCCTCTGCAGGACGACGCATCGCCGTGCCCAGGGCCCTGATGTAAAAACGCGAACGGTGCACGTGCTCGTCGGAGAGGTAGACCACGAGCGTGCACACGTTCGGATGGTCGCGGTAGCGGTTGAGGATGATCTCGGGCACGAGGTGAACCCCTTCGACCACGAGGTTCGTCCCCTCTTTCAGGCCCCTGTCAACGATGGCCTCGACGCCGACGGCGACCTGGGAGGCCTGCTGCCTGAACCCGAAGAGGACCATCTCGTCTTCCTCGACAGGTACCCTCAGGTCCTCGCGCTCTATCTTGTAAGAACTCTTGTGGAGTAAAGGGAGCAGGTCGGGGCTTATAGCACGCCGCAGGACCTCCCTGATCGAATCAGTACCCACCACGCTCTGGATGTTGAGGCGCCTGGCCACGTCGGCGGCGAGCGTGCTTGTCCCTACCCCCGTCGCCCCGCCGATCAAGACCACTATTGGCTCGGTCGACTCCCGCAATACGCGCCACTTGTCGAGCCTGCCGACGACGAAGGCGTCCTTCTTGACCAGCTTGTTCCTGACGCGGGCGAGGACCTCCTCCTCCTCGACCGTGTAGCGCTGCTCCGCCAGGAGCTCGGCCCGCACCTCGCTCGCTATCTGGTGGGCCAGCTCGGCGCGCGCCCCCGCCTGGGCCAGCGTCTGCGCCAGAATTCCTCGGGAGAACGGTGTCTCCCTACCCCCCTTGACAATCGTGATCTCCCGCTCGTCCATTGCACCCTCCTAGAACGCCGACGAATACTAATCGCCAAGGATGCGGAGGCCCCCGTACTTCCTCCCACGCCGCTTCCTGATGCGGTTGTAGAAGAATAGCAGAAACCCGACAAACAAAAGCGGCAGGAAGGGCAGGAAAAGCCCTACTACTCCGCCTGAAACCGCAACAAAGTCCTCCATAGCGCTCAAGAAAGCCGTCGAGACCCCTGCCGACGAACTCCTCGACGGAGGGCGCAGGATAACCTTGAGCCCGGCGACAACGGCGGCGATCCCTCCACCGGCCACGAGCCCCGGCGCCGCGCCGCCGAAGAGCGTCCCAGGCTCGTACACCGCCGCAAACAGGACAGCCCCTGCCACCATCCTGATGGGTATCATGACGTAGCCGAACGCAGGGTCAAGAGCCGGGACCTTGTCGAGCATGATCTCCACGACCGCCAGAGCGGAGAGCACCAGGACAATGGTCCATCCGATCTGCGGGCTGAGGATGTCAGGCTCCACGACAAACCCGAGCCGGGCGAACAGAGAAAACAGCGCAAGCGGCACAAAGGCCCTCAACCCCGCGACGGAGGCGAGACCAACACCCAATCCTGCCAGGAAAAGACTCTCCACGGCCAACATTATAGCGCGGCCCAGGGTAGCTCCGCCCAGGCCATCTCGCGAAGCGGTCCATCATCGACGAAGGAGAAACGCGGTCCCTCTCCCGCCATGTGCCAGGCTCAATCCGGGGGTCTCTCTGGGCTATACTTGCCTGACCCTAAGAATTCGGAGGACCCGTGCCCGAGACCGTGACGATGGACAAGATAGTGGCCTTCTGCAAGCGAAGGGGCTTCGTGTACCAGAGCTCGGAGATCTACGGTGGAATCCGTTCCTC
>DASTKM010000083.1:0-3638 GCA_035715885.1 Rubrobacter sp. | reverse complement strand
GTCTTCGTGACGTGAGTGCTAGAAGCTTGGGCAAACGCGGACCACAAGTGGCACGCTCTATACCGAGGAACTCAAGGCAAGTCATCCAACTCTTGCCATTCCCTGGGAACATGCGCCTCGACCGGCGCCACCGACACCTGGGGTCGTCGGCCAGAGATCAGGGCGGTAAAGACAACCCCGAGTGGTTTTTCCTCACTGGTATAGGCTGTGCAAGCGAGCACGAGTCGGAGGGTGCCGCTGGCGCTCTCAACTCCTGCGGTGACGCCGGGGTAGGACGGCTCGAAGCGGAGGCCGTACCTTCGTTCGATGGGGCCGATCTGCTCGGTGAGGTGGCGGGCCATCGCGAGAAGATCCGCCGGATCAACATTGGCGGCGACGTGTCCTCGGAGGCATCTCATAGCCTGGGTGGTCAGCGCCGTCGCTACGAACAGCCGTTGCGCTTGGAGGTCCAGTGATGGATCCATGGTCCGGGTGCCCGTTCCGAGAATTTACGCACCGGTCTCGATTATAGAGGAGGAGAACATGAGTGAGCCACGAAACCTCACGCAGAAGCTACTGGGCACTCACCTGACTGAGGGTGATCTCGTTTCCGGGGAAGAGATAGACCTTACCGTCGATCAAATCCTGATCGAGGACGCCACTGGCTCTATGACCGCCCTCCAGTTCGAGGCGCTTGGGGCGGAGCTGGTTACCGTCCCGCTCGCTGTCATGTATGTCGACCACAACGTCTTGCAGATCGACGACAAGAACATGGACGAGCATCGCTACCTACAATCATTCTCGGCGCGCTACGGTATCCGCTACTCCCGCCCCGGCAACGGAATCTCGCATTATGTCCACCTTGAGCGGTTCGCCAAACCCGGTGAGCTCCTGGTAGGTGCCGACTCGCACTCCACCATGGCTGGCGCGGTCGGGATGTTCGCCGTCGGCGCCGGCGGACTCGACGTTGCCGTCGCCATGGCAGGGTACGGCTTCTCGCTGGAGTACCCCAAGATCGTGGGTGTCGAGCTGCACGGAGAGCTACCTGCCTGGGTGCAATCGAAAGACATCATCCTCGAACTCCTGCGACGCTACGGGGTGCGCGGAGGGGTGGGACGGGTCTTCGAGTTCACCGGAGATGGGGTTTCGACCCTCTCGGTGACGGATCGCGGCACGATATGCAATATGATCACGGAGCTGGGCGCCACTGCCGCCGTCTTCCCAAGCGACGAGCAAACTCGCGAATGGTTCGCTACCCAGAGGCGCGAGGAGGACTACGTCCCGCTCGCCGCCGACACCAGTGCCACTTACGACGAGGACGAGTCCATAGATCTCTCGGACCTAGAGCCGCTGATCGCGAAACCCACCTCTCCCGGCAACGTCGTGCCGGTCCGTGAAGTTGCCGGTACGGAGACGGTCCAGGTGTGCGTTGGCTCCTCGGTGAACTCCTCCTACGAGGATCTCGCTGCCGCTGCGGCCGTTCTCCGGTGGAACGTAGTACACCCCCGCATAGAGATGACGGTGACGCCAGGCTCGCGCCAGATTCTCGATACTATCTCGAAGAGCGGAGTCTACCAGGACTTCGTCGCCGCCGGCGCAAGGATGCTCGAGCCCGTCTGCGGACCCTGCATCGGGGTCGGGCAAGCTCCCTCCGCTGGCGTACCGTCGGTCAGGACCTTCAACCGCAACTTCCCGGGCCGGAGCGGGACGCAGGGGGATCAAGTCTACCTCTGCTCTCCGGCAACGGCTGCGGTGACCGCGCTCAAGGGCGAAATCGCCGACCCGCGCGAACTTGAAGATCCACCGAAAATTACGCCTGCGCCCTCCAACCCGCTGATAAACGATCGTCAGATCCTGGACCCACCTCCACCTGAGGAGGCTCGGTCCGTCGAGATCGTAAGAGGACCGAACATCGTTCCCCCGCCCGAGGGACGACCGCTCCCCGAGGTGCTCGAGGGACGAATCACCTTCGTCGTCGAGGACGACGTCTCCACGGGGGATATGGCTCCCGACGGCGCTCTAGGGATGAGCCTCTGGTCAAACATCCCCGAGTGCGCGAAGTACATGTTCCGCCGGCAGGACCCGGCGTTCCACGACCGGGTGTTGGAGTGGGGCGGCGGCTTCATCGTGGGCGGGCACAACTACGGGCAGGGATCTAGCCGCGAGCAGGCCGCACTTGCCCCACTGCACCTCGGCATCCGCGCGATCGTGGCCAAGAGCTTCGCGCGGATCCATCGCCGCAACCTGATCTCCCAGGGCATCTTGCCGCTCCACTTCGTAAACGAGGCTGATTATGAGCAGGTAAGCCAGGGTGAGACTTGGAGAATCGAGTCCGTTCGTGAGGTGGTCTCGGTCGGAGGGGCGATACTGGCGGCAAAGAGCGACGCCGAAAGAGAGATCGAGCTCGAAGCTCGGCTTCTTGCTCGTGAGCGCGAGATCCTCGTGGCCGGCGGGATGCTCAAGTACCTGCGTGGGGGTAGTCAGAAACGAATCGGCATTGTCGAAGGCGACAGCGCTTCGGCGGAGTCAGGTCGTCCTGAGTCTGGTGGTCGGTCCTGACTATGATCTCTTTCCGAGTTCGCGCTTGGGAGAAGAGCCAGCGCCGCTTCCCCTTCTATGTGATTGCGGACAGCTCAATCCGCGACATGCTACGCGGACAGCATAGAGCGATATTGACACCACTCTGACACCACCGGGAACGCTATACGGTGCAACGCAGGACAAGGCACAGAAAGGAAACCAGCTTAGATATGCGGGATCTGCAACCCCGTGCAAGCCCTTGCAACGCATGAATCATCACTCGTAAAGAGACCAGGTAAGCGGTTCGAGTCCGCTCGTCCGCTCTCTGTACTATCTGCACTGGCACTAAGAAATCGAGGCAGAAAAGCCTAGATTTACCACCTTTGCTGAAGGAAGCGAACTCGAGCACGACGACCTCGGGGCGATCTTGCCGAACACCATCCCAGGATGGGCCGCCAGCGGGGCATCGCTATTCACATACATCTTCAACCTCGGCGAAGGCGCTATTCCCATCGTCGCGACGATATTCCTGATCAGTATCGCCTTGTCGGTTACCCTCTCTCCAGTGGTCTATCAGCTACTCGAGAAGGTCCAGGCTGTGCTGGTCATTGTCATTCTGCTCTTCATCGCACTAGCGATATTCATAGCCACCGATCTGTCGGCCTGGGCAGGCGTTGTCACCGAGGCTCCTCAGGCCATCGCGAATTTCCCTGGCTACTGGCAAGAGGTCGGGGCTGTCTCAATCCTGGGGGCGCTAGCCTTCGCTGGGGCGGGTGGGGCCAACAACCTGGTGCAGAGCAACTACGTCAGAGACAAAGGGATGGGTATGGCACCCTCCCCGAGACCGAAGATGTATGTGAACAGCTCGGCCCCGCTGGCAGCCCATCCTGGGAAGGTGTTCGGCAAGATCGCCCCAAGAACGAAGAGCACGGACCAGCCTATCCACATGCGGCTAAAGCCCGTGACGGCGGTCTCGCCAGTCACCAACGTGTAGCGTTCGACCTCCATGTTCAAGAAGAATTGCACGCTTATGCCGACCACGGAGAGCCACACGAGAGCTATTCCCACCTGAGTGGTTATATAGGGCCACAGGATCAGTTCGCCGGAGCCGAGCGCCGTGGCAAGGATAATGACGCTCG
>DASTKM010000082.1:0-2338 GCA_035715885.1 Rubrobacter sp. | reverse complement strand
GCGTCCGATCTCGGTGGCGACTTCGCCGCTCAGGCGCTCCCCCCTCGCTAGGTCGCAGATCTCCGGGAAGTACTGGGGCCGTCCGGCGACCGCGCCGACCACGACCCGTAGCCCGCCGTCCTCCTGGGCCGCCGCAACGGAGACGCAGGGCCTATCCTCGCCTGAGCGCGAGCAGAACTTCCGGTAGACGGAGCGTCCCTCGCTGCGGGGTATCCGGAGCTCCGTGACGAGCTCGTCCTCTTCGAGTGCTGTCTCGTAGTGATCGAGGACGAACACGTCCATCGGTATCTCGCGCTCTCCCCTCACGCTCCGCGCAACGACCCGCGCCTCAAGAGCCGCGAGCATCGAAGGGGGATCTGAAGCGTAGTCCGCGTCGGCGACGACCCCGCCGACGGTCGCCTGGTTCCTGACACGCGGGCTGGCGACCACGGAGAAGGTGAAGGCAAGCGACGGCCAGCCCTCCTTCACTACCGGCGAGCGCTCTACGGCCCGGTGGGTGGTCATCGCCCCGAGCCGTAACGGTCCGCCGTCGGCCCCTATGTAGTCGAGATCCGGGACGCTGCGAAGGGCGACGAGCATTGTGGGGGCGAAGAGCCTCTGGTTCATGACGATCCCGAGAAAGGAGCCGCCCGCGACGACGGTCGCCTCCTCCCCGTGCTCGGCACGCAGGGAGAGAGCCTCGTCTAGCGAGCGTGGCTCGTGCCACTCCGGTGCGATCATTGCCATCTCAAAAATCCTTCCAGAACCGCGTCAAATAGTGCGTCTACATCGTCGTGACGGGCCGGGACTGGAGGAGGTAGATCTCCTCGCCAATCATCGCCCACTCGATGTCCTGTGCGGCGCCGTGACGTTCCTCTAGTTGCCTACCGAGGTCGCCGAGTCTCTGGAGCTCATCGTCGGTAAGGACGCGGTCATCCACGACCTTCTCGCGCTTGACCTTACCCTTGCGGTCCAGGGCGTAGTGGTCCGGGGTCACCTCGCCGGAGACGACCCGCTCCCCGATGCCCCTGACGGCCTCGACAACCATCCGGTCGCGGCGGCGCCTGACAGGGTCCACGGTGAAGATCACGCCGGACTTTTCGGGGTCTACCATCTTCTGGACCACGACGGCCATCCGCAGATCTTCGAGGGAGCCCTTCTGCGAACGATAGAAGAGAGCGCGCTCGGAGAAGAAAGACGCCCAGCAGTCCACGACCCGCCTGCAGACTTCCTCGCCACCTTCGACGAAGAGGTAGGTCTCCTGCTGACCGGCGTAGCTCGCGGCCTCGGAGTCCTCCGCGACGGCGGAGGAACGAACGGCCACCTTCTTGTTGCCCACAAGCTTGTACGTAGCCGTGAGCCGACCGCCTACGAGGTTCTCGTAGGCGGCCGTTATTCCCTCCCTCGGGGGTTCGGTAGCCGCGACGAGTTCCTGGAGCTCTCTCGTGGAGTGGGAGGCCGCGAGCTCCAGCATCCGCTCGGCGTCGATGGACTCCTGAAGAACGTACGAGGGAATCACGAAGCCCGGGGGCACCGGGAGTCCCTCGGCGGTCATGCGGGCCAGACTGGCCCCCTTGCCGCCGGCCACCGCCACATCCTGGCAAGTTTCCTCCGTGAACCAGACGACGGCGCTCCTCTGCCCATTACCCAAAGCGGACTTTTCTCTTTCCCGTTTGTCCATATCCAACGGCCTCTCCGCCCCGGCCCTCAATCGTCGAGGATGGCGACGGCACGGACGGGGGCTCCTGTGGTACCGACCCACTTGATGGGCAACACGGAGAGCTTGAAGCCGTACGGGGGAAGCTGGTCGAGGTTAGTCAGGTTCTCTAGGTGCCAGTAGTCCTCCTCCCACATGACGCGGTGGGCCTCCCAGAACTGCTCGCGCTCGAACATCGCCCACACCGGCGGGTCGAAGGTCACGGCGTCTATGCCCATCATGCGGACGCCTCCTGAGATGAGATGGAGCGTGGACTCCCGGGTCATGCCACAGTGATCGCGGAGGTAGCGTTCCTGGTCGTCGTTGTAGGCGGAGGCTCCGGTCTGGATCAGGACGATGTCCTTCTCCTTGAGCTCGTAGCCGATCTTTTCGAGCGCCTCGTCTATCTCGGCTGCTGAGATACCCGCCCCGTATTCCTTATGGCGGAAGTCCAGGACAACGCCGTCGGAGAAGCAGTACTCGAGCGGAATCTCGCTCGCGCCCGGACCGTCGGGTCGGATATGCTTTACGGCGTCCATGTGGGTGCCGGCGTGGTCGCTCTGGATGATCGTGTAGGAGGCGGTCAGCTTGTCCACGCCATACTTATCCGCCCCGACCCCCTTCGCGAAGTCCTCCCAGGTATCGAACATCAGCATCTGAGGC
>DASTKM010000081.1:0-3598 GCA_035715885.1 Rubrobacter sp. | reverse complement strand
GTCCTCTTTCCGCTGGCGATCCCGCTTACGTGGGGCGTCCTGCAGGCCAACGAGATGGCGAACCCCGCGAACTACTTCATCCTGTACGCGGCGATCCGCTCGATCCTGTCGGGTGCGGTCTTCGGCGACCATTGCTCCCCGATCTCTGATACAACGATCCTCTCTTCGCTAGCCTCAGGTTGCGACCACATCGACCACGTTCGCACCCAGCTCCCATACGCACTCCTGGTGGGGGTCGTATGCGTTACCTTCGGCCTACTCCCAATCGGGTTCGGGGTGCCGGGGTGGATTCTGCTGATCGTGATGGTGGCGATACTTCTCGCAGCCCTCTACCTGTTAGGCAAGAGGGTGGACGAAGCCGAGGACGTGAGCCAGAGAAGGGCTCCCACCCCGAGACCAGCCTCTTAAGAGACCCCAATTTGCTCTGTTCGGCTTCTCGGGACTTGGAGCAGTGGCAACAGAGAGTCCTCCCGTGGACGCTAGATTCAGCCTACCAGGGCTTCGAGCGGCAACAGTGAGCGTGCCGTCATTGGCAGATTCGACTGCTCTCACGATCTTGGGTTTCGAGAGCGGCTCTGCAGGGTGGTGGAAGATGGTCGGTGAGCGGAAGCTGCTTTTCATGCGCCTGCGCTCGCGCCTCGACCTAGAGAAAACTGAACGACTTCAGCGCTCGGTCTTCGGGGTATCTGACCGCGACCTAGCTTCATCCAGCATTCTCGTCGCCGTCCACGAAACCGGCGGGGAGGTACTCGGGGCTTTCGATGGGGAACTGCTGGTAGGTTTCGTGTCGGGCTGGGGAGGTTACGTGGATGGCCGGACGCGTCTCGTTTCCGACTTGATGGCGGTAGAGGTTGGGTACCGGGGCGGTATCGGGTTCGCTCTGAAAGGGCTCCAAGCCGTCGTCGCTTCCCAGGCTGGTTTCGAGGAGATCACGTGGACGGTTGATCCACTGCGGGCTGCAAACGCGCGGCTGAACTTCGAGCGCCTCGGCGCCCACGCGCGCAAATACTTGCGAAACGTGTACGGGGAGCATTTCGGAGAAGGCCTCTACGGGGGCCTGCCAAGCGATCGCCTGTTCGTCACCTGGCCGCTTCGCAGCGCTCGTGTGAGGTCGAGGCTGCTGGGAAGGTACGAACCGCTCGCGCCTGACGCGCTCGCCACACTACCTGAATATGCTCCTGGTGCATCCGAGAGCCGGGTCCGTCTCGCCGTCCCCGGCGACTTCGACGGTCTCCTCGCTTCTGATCCGGTGAGGGCACGCGAGTGGCGGTTTCGGCTGAGGGATAATCTCGAGGCGGCCTTCGCGTCCGGCTACGTCATTACGGGCTTCGGGGGTCGACGCGGTGAGCCTCGCGGTTACTATCTGCTCGAACGCGATTTGGTCTTCGAATGAGACTGAGTAGCTCTACCTGATTCTCTGCACTCGAGGGTATTCGAGGAGGCAAAGTGCGAATCACCGGCATCGAGATCGTACCCATAAAGCTGCCACTGCTGGAGCCGTTTGTCGTCTCTTACGGCACGTTTCCGGATCTAGCGAGCGTGTTGGTGCAGTTGGAGACAAACGAGGGGCTGACGGGCTGGGGAGAGGGGACCCCCGACCCACACGTAACTGGTGAGACCTTCGAGGGGGTAGTTGCCACGCTGCGCCACCTCGCCCCGGCGTTGCTGGGGCGGAACCCTCTAGACCGGTCCGCCGCGATGCAGCTGCTGGGATCGCGGATCGCAGGCGCACCGGCGGCGAAGGCCGCGCTCGACATCGCGCTGCACGACCTCGCTGGCCGCGTCGCCGACCTGCCAGTCTGGGCGCTGCTAGGCGGGCGCGCCAGGGAGGCCTTGTCCATCTCCCGGGTCGTCAGCCTGAAGTCTCCCGAGGCGATGGCTCTCGACGCCAGACAGCACGTCGCGGCAGGCTTCGGCACGGTCAAACTCAAAATCGGAGATGCTAGCGACATTCGAGGCGACGTGCGGCGAGTTGCGGCTGTGCGGGAGGCGATCGGGCCGGACATCGGGATCAAGATAGATGTGAACGGAGGCTGGCACACGGCTGGTGCGGCAGTTGGCGCCGCGAGGGGCATTGTCCCCTACGATCCCGAGTACCTAGAGCAGCCGGTCGGTCGGCGCGACCTCGAAGGTATGGCCGAGGTGCGCCGGTTGTGTGGCGTGCCGGTGATGGCCGACGAAGCCGTACTGGACGCCCGCGACGCGCTGCGAGCGGTTCGAGTGCGGGCTTGCGATCTGATCAACATCAAGCTGATGAAGTGCGGAGGGCTGCTTGCCGCGCTGGCGCTCAACACCGTCGCAGAGACTGCAGGAGTAGGGTGCCAGATAGGGACCATGGTCGAATCTTCAGTGGCATCGGCGGCCGGCCTGCACCTTGCCTTGGCGCTCCACAACGCCGCGACGGTAGAGATGGGAGGACCGATCATGCTGGCCGAGGACGTCGGTGGCTTGCGTGCCTACTACGAGCACGACCGGGTCACCGTACCTGATAGCCCCGGCCTCGGTGTCGAACCGGATGAGGCCGTCCTAAAGCGCTACGCTGGCCAACGTGATTGGATCACCGCTTGATACCAGCCGCTGGCCGCCTGACGATACCCGCCTGCGTTCGAGTGCGGTGTCGCGGGAAGCCACGTGCGCGTCAGCGGGAAACAGAAGCCCTAGGAAGGTACAGACCCCGTCTGCAGCACGCTGATTTGCATACCCCTGCAACGCTGAGCAACCCCGGACCGCATACTCATAGCTGGAGCAAGCCCAAGGGTTCGAGTCTCCTCGTCGGTTCCACATTTTACTTGATTTGCAGGCAAAACGCTGGAAGACGGAGGGCCGGTTGCTTGCCCGACCTACTTGATGCCAACCTGATGCCAACGCGCGCAAAGAGTGCTCCCTCGATCTCCTTGGGACCTCTGCCCATGAAGGGAGGTCGAAGACACTCGAGGACTCACTCACGGACCCGACCGCGCGGCGAGCGCTTGGCTGAACTACGATAAGTGCCACGTCTCCGGGTCGCTCGCCCTGAGGCCACTAGCGAGGGCCTCCAAGCGCTCCAGATCCTCGTTCCCTACTGACGACGTCTTCGAGAGCCTTTCTGTGCACGGTTGCTGGCAGAGCGCACACCGTTGTCACTCGACCCTGCTAAGTGGCAGACATATGATATGAGTAGCTTGGAGACGCTGGGGCGTTTCCAGGGATGTTAGCTAGGGGCGAGGAGGAAAGGTTCGTGGATAACCAAGAGAGCTTCGTCAGAGTTCTGGGACAAAGGGATGTGATCGCCCTGTCGTTCGGTGCCATGATCGGGTTCGGGTGGGTAGTACTCGTCGGAACCTGGCTGCTGGACGCGGGTAGCCTAGGATCAATCATCGCTTTCCTGATCGGGGGCCTTCTGGTCATTTTCGTAGGTCTGACGTACTCGGAATTAGTCTCGGCGATGCCCAAGGCAGGCGGGGAGCACAACTACGCTTGGAGGGCGCTGGGACCAACGGGTGGGTTCGTCGCCTCATGGGCGATAGCGCTCGGGTATGTGTCGGTGGTCGCCTTCGAGGCGGTGGCTCTCCCCACTGCTGTAAACTACTTGGCTCCTTTGGAAACCGGATCCCTCTGG
>DASTKM010000080.1:0-2431 GCA_035715885.1 Rubrobacter sp. | reverse complement strand
ACGCTTGGTATGCTTGACTTCGGTCCCGAAGATACCCCCAGGATCTGGCACCAAGTGGGCCGCGACCTCGCCAGACTGCACGAGGGAGTGGGCGAGTACGGACCGGTAGCGGGTCTCGAGTGCGAGCCGCTCCCCGACCCGGGGCCGATGCCGGACGAGTTGGCATCGGCCGGGTACTTCACCGCCGAGGAGGCCCGCTGGCTTTCGGGGTGGTTGGATCTCCTGTCCCCCTTCGCGCTCGCCCCGCTACCAAGGCGTTTCCGTCATGGAGACTTGCAGACCACCAACGTGATAGTCCGTCCCGATTCGCCAACGTACCTGGCCCTGATCGACTGGGGAGCGTGCGGCTGGGGGGATGCTGCCCACGACTTCGCAGGCATACCGCTCAGGGCGGTCCCTTTCATGCTCGAGGGATATCGGGAGGTGGCTCCTTTTCCGGAAGACGAGACGGCGGAGGCCCGAATACTGTGGAGACATTTGCAGATCTCCCTCTATCTTCTCGGACGGCCACCGCAACCAGGACTCTCGTGGGCCGAGCGCCCGGCGGCGATGCTGCTGGAGATCATGCGCTTCTTCCTCGGTTCGCCTGGCAAGCCGTGGACGGATCTATACCTAGCCCCGTGAACCCAGACCCAGCGGAGCAGCGCGGATTAGACAGCCGGTTACAAGGTATCACAGCGACTTCGGTCAGGCCTATTAACATCACAATTCACCGCTTTGCTTACTCCAGGGAAAGTGCAACCTTCTCATCGATGGCCGGCACGAAGCCGCTCCGCCTTGATCCGAGCGCGGGCTATTGTTTAATGATCTCCAGTAAGATACGTCGGAAGCTCGGAAAGGGTCTGTGACCGCCGTGACAGAACCGGGACCGGAGGATAGGACCGTCTCACCCAGGATGCGCCTGGAACTCCTTGCAGAGGTACCTGCTTTCTCCCATCTGCCCGATCCGGTGTTGGAAGACATGGCTTCACGCTTGACGGAGGAGCGCTTCCGTCCTGCCGATTCTGTAGTGGTAGAGGGTTCTACAGACGACCGGCTCTATATGATCGTGGAAGGTCGGGCCGAGGCATCGACGACCGGGCCATCAGGCATCGTTCCTCTGGCGACGCTAGGGCCTGGGGAGCTGTTCGGCGAACTATCCCTGCTCGAGGCCGGAAGCAGGCGTCAGGCCACGGTGGCGGCAGTCGAGCCTCTCCTCTTGCTGGGCCTGCGAGCAGCAGACCTCCGCCTGGCACTCGACGCACATCCTGAGGGGCGCTCTGCCTTCGAGAAGCTGGCAGATGACCTGTTGGTGACAAAGTTGCTCAAGCAGGCGAGTCCCTTCTCCACGTTGGACGGCGAGCGGCTGCGGAGCCTCGCGGCACGGCTCGAGCGTCTCGAGGTCCCCAGCGGAAAGACCATCATCCGCCAGGGCGAAGCCGGCGAAGAATGCTACGTGCTCCGAAGCGGTCGTGTGGAGGTGCTTGCGGTGGGAGCGCAGGGCGACGAACGCATTCTGGCCACGCTAGATCCCGGCTCCCTCTTCGGGGAGGCGGCCCTGCTCAC
The DNA here is from genome assembly GCA_035715885.1 of Rubrobacter sp. GTDB lineage: Bacteria > Actinomycetota > Rubrobacteria > Rubrobacterales > Rubrobacteraceae > Rubrobacter_D. Next base: position 886 of record DASTKM010000080.1, on the reverse strand, counting down.
CGAAGGACCGCGCAACGCTACGGTGAGAGCCATCGAGCCGTGCACACTGCTCGCGCTGCGTCGGACGGATCTGCTGGAGGTCCTTGGCGAGGATCGGCAAACGCGAGAGCGTATGCTCGAGCTCGTGCGGATGCGCGATCGCCCGCGCCGGGTACGCGGGATAGAAGTGCACCATCGCACCACTATTACCGGAGAGACCATCACGACCCTCAAGGACGCCAGGCGCGATACCAACTATCGCCTCTCCCCAGCCGGCTGGTTCCTGTGGCAGCGCCTCGATGGGGAGCACACTTTGCGGGATCTCACGTCGGAGTACCTGGCTGCGTACGAAGCGTCCGCATCGCATGCCGTCGTGGAGGCGGTGGTCGGACTAGTGGCGGCAGGCTTCGTGGAGGGGGTGAAGCTGAGTCCCGAAGTGATCGCAGAGGAGCCCACCTTGTGGCAACGGGTGCGAGCAACGATACGGCGTATCCTGGAGTAGAGAGCTACATTGGCGGGGTGGACCTTTGCTTCACAGGTCTACACAGGAGCTTGGGCGATGGGATAATTAAGGTCCAAGTATCCATCTAAACGTCGTCCTGGAGTAGGCTGTCGACGACGGTCAGTGTCCGATCCGGCTTTGATCCGACGTCCCGTGGATCTTCCAGGGCTCGGCGAACCGGATCTCGTAGGACTCTGCGCCTGTGAAACGGATGAGCCGCTCTCCCTCCTCGGCCAGGGCGTCGCGATCCTTTTTGGCCAGGGGCTCGAAAGGTTTGATCTCGAGGGTAACCTTGTCACGGCTCCGCTTGGTCTTCCACGTCCCGCGGACAAAACCGTCGACGAGCACGGAGGCAGGAACCATGCCGTTCTTCGAGGCGATCGCTTTGCGGTACTCCTCGGCGAT
>DASTKM010000079.1:0-4838 GCA_035715885.1 Rubrobacter sp. | reverse complement strand
AGGTACTGCTTCTCTGAGACCCAGCGTTTGCTTTCGACCAGTTCGCGGTGCATGATGGCGATCTGGCCAGCAGGACCCCCGAAGTTGATGAAACCGAGTTTCACCCAGAACCAGAATGCCTCCCAGAAGCCAACAGGCTTGACCTCCGTCCCCTCTTTCGCCCGCTCTCTACTCACATCATCTCCACTTATCAAGTGAACAATAGCGCGAGCCTAACCACGGTCGTCCAGGAAGTCAAGAAGCGATTTGCAGATGTTGCATCTGCAAATCTCGGTCACAGGCCAAAGCTTTCAGGCAACAGAGCTGAAATGCCGAAGGGCTGACCAGCTAATGATGCACCCAGGCTTCGGGGTCGCTAGTGAGCTTCGTGATCGAGGAGGGGAGATTTCCGTCGACGATGTCGGCGAGGGTTACGGACTCGAGGACGGCGCGCAGGTTGGCGCGGACCGCGATCCAAACCTCCTGCAGGTGCTCGGCGGCGCCCTGATACTCGACCGCCTCGGGCCACTCGCCCCTGACGTTGGCGAGGGGTCCTTCGACGGCGCGGATGATGGCGGCGAGTGAGATCTCCTCCGCCGGCAACGCGAGCCAGTAGCCGCCAGAGGCGCCACGCCTGGTACGGACTATCCCTGAGCGTTTCAGGTCGTGCAGTATATTCTCCATGAACTTCTTGGGGATGCCCTGGGTCTCCGAGATCCAATCCCCTTTTATAGGGCCCGCGTCCTCGGTCGCAGCAAGGGCCAGCTCGGAGGCCGCCCTTAGCGCGTAGTCGGTCTTGGCAGAAACCTGCAAGCTACCTCACGCTCCCTGGAAGGCCATACCCTCCGGCTTCAACTTTCATCGTCCCTCTTTCTCTGGCCCTGGTCCGGTACGTAGACGAACCAGTAAGACCCTATAAGCAATCCCAGGAAGAACACCAGCGCCCCGGCGAACTGCAGGTACTCCGTCGCCATCCAACCTCCTTGTTCCGAAAACGTCAGACACCCCGCCACACAATTCTACGATAGCAGCGCCGGCTTCGCCGCCCGGTCAGGAACAAGGGCCATGATGCCCCCGCGGACGTCCTGTTATTGATTCCCGGCCGGCCTTTCCGCTGGCCGCGCCAGGTACTGGACGTAGCCGCGCGGGTTGCGTTCTGCCTCTTCGCCCAGCTTCCTGGCCCGCCACTCGGCCTGCTCCAGCGTCGCGTATCGGGCCACAACTATCTTCCCGAAGAGCGTCACCGCCACCACTTCGAAGCGTTCCTCTTCCACCCGGCTCCAGTCTTGACCCCCTTTCATTCTGCCTGCTAAGATCGCCCTTAGCAACGCTTTCCGGGGGAGGGAGTACAGGCGCTGGGGGCCGTATCTGTGACGGGCCCTGCACCCGACCAATAGAGGAGACGAGATGCTAGAGGGACTTGTCCAGGACTTCCAACTTACCCTGCCCTACTTCCTGCGCCGGGCTGAGCAGCTCTACGGATACCGCGAGATCGTCACCCGCCGACCCGACAAGTCTTTCCACAGACACACCTACGCCGACTTCGTCTCTCGCGCCAAGAAGCTCGCCGTAGCCCTCGGGAACCTCGGCCTGGAGCCAGGGGACAGGGTAGGGACGCTTGGCTGGAACACTTACCAGCACCTCGAAGCGTACTTCGGCGTACCTTCATCGGGACTTGTGTTGCACACCCTAAATCCCAGGCTGCACGAGGACGACCTCGCCTACATCGCCGGCCACGCCGAGGACAGGGTCATGCTCGTCGACGAGCCCCTGGTGCCCGTCTTCGAGAAGTTCAGGGAGCGTACTGGCGTGGACCATGCCGTGGTCGTGACAGAGGGTGGCGATGTGCCAGAAGGTATGATCTCCTACGAGGACCTGATCGGTGACTCCGACGAGGCCGACTTCGAGTACCCCGACTTCGACGAGAACCAGGCGGCGGCCATGTGCTACACCTCGGGGACGACGGGACGCCCAAAGGGGGCCCTCTACTCTCACCGCTCGACGGTACTCCACTCCATGATGGCGGCGATGGGCAACACGTTCGCGCTCTCTGAGGCTGACTGCGTGCTGCCTGTCGTCCCCATGTTCCACGTCAACGCCTGGGGCCTGCCCTTCGCCTCCGTCCTCGTCGGGGCCAAGCTGATGATGCCTGGCCCGAATCTGGACGCCGCAAGTCTTCTTGAAGACCTGGAGCAAGAAGAGGTGACGCTCACGGCTGGTGTCCCAACCGTCTACCTCGCTGTTTTGCAGGCTCTGGACGCGGAGCCTGAAAGGTACGATCTGTCGAAGCTGCGGGCGATGGTCATCGGGGGGTCTGCGGCGCCCAAAGGCGTCATAAAGGACTACAAGGAGCGGCATGGGATCGAGGTCCTACACGCGTGGGGTATGACGGAGATGAGCCCCATCGGGACCGTGGCCAATTTGACAACCGAGATGAAGAAGCTCCCTGAAGAGGAGCAGTTCGAGTACGAGGCCAAGCAGGGCAACCCCGTGCCTTTCGTAGAGATACGCGCCCGCGGCGACGAGGGCTTTGTGCCGTGGGACGGAGAGACCATGGGCGAGCTAGAAGTTCGCGGTCCTTGGGTCGCGAGTTCTTACTACGAGGCGCCAGAGGGGGACGACAAGTTTACCGACGACGGGTGGTTCAAGACGGGGGACGTCGTCACCATAGACCGTTTCGGGTTCATCAAGATCACCGACCGCAGTAAAGACCTGATAAAGAGCGGGGGGGAGTGGATCTCCTCGGTCGAGCTGGAGAACGCGCTTATGGCCCACCCTGCCGTCTCCCAGGCCTGTGTAATCGCCATCCCCCACGAGAAGTGGGACGAGAGGCCTCTGGCCGCCATCGTCCTCAGGGAAGGCGAGAGCGCGACGGAGGATGAGTTGCACACCCACCTGGAAGTGGACTTCGCCAGGTTCTGGCTGCCCGACGCCTACGAGTTCGTGGAGGCCATCCCGATGACCGCTACGGGCAAGTTCCAGAAGTTGAAGTTGCGCGAGCAGTTCGAAGGCTACACGTCTCCCAAGAGCTAAGGTGAAAGTTATCGGAGCCGGCTTCGGCCGGACCGGCACGTGGTCGCTGAAGGCGGCGCTCGAGAAGCTCGGCTTCGGCCCCTGTTACCACATGACCGAGGTCTTCGCGCACCCCGAGCACGCGGACTTGTGGGTTTCCGCCTGGCGTAAAGAGCCGGTGGATTGGGATAAGGTTCTCGAGGGTTATGAGGCCACCATGGACTGGCCGGCCTGCACCTTCTACGAGGAGCTCATGGAGCGGAATCCAGAGGCGAAGGTGCTCCTGAGCGTGCGCGATCCGGAGCGCTGGTACGAGAGCACCCGCACCACCATCTACGAGTTGAGCATGCTCCTCGACAGCTCCGCCATCGCGCGTCTTATCTTCGGCCTGAGCAGCTTCCTCGTCTTCGGTGGGTTCGCCGGGGGCAGAAGCAGCCTGGTGAACGACATGATCTGGCAGGGCACCTTCGACGGGTGCTTCGAGGACAAAGCCTACGCCATCGAGGTCTACGAGCGGCACAACGACGAGGTCAAACGCCGCGTCCCGTCCGAGCGTCTGCTGGTCTACGAGGTCAAGGAGGGTTGGGGGCCGTTGTGCGAGTTCCTCGGCGTGCCCGAGCCCGAGGAGCCGTTCCCGCACCTCAACGACGCGGCCCTGATGCGGCGCGGAACGAAAGCGGTGAGGGTGCTTGCCACCGCCCTACCGGTCGCGCTCTCGATCGCGGCCGCCCTCGTGCTGCTCCGCAGGCGCGCCTGATGGTAGAGATCCTGCTCCAGAAGAACGTGCCTGCCGAAATGCGCGACGGCGCGACCCTGATGTCCAACGTCTACCGGCCTGCTGGCGGGGGTGGGTATCCTGTCCTCCTGACACGCCTCCCGTACGGCAAGGATCTCCCATCTGTCACGTCGGTCCTGGATCCTGTAACGGCCGCGGAGGCCGGCTACATCGTCGTCGTGCAGGACGTGCGCGGACGTTACCGTTCGGAGGGAAAGTTCGTCCCCTTCGTCAAGGAGTACGAGGACGGCTACGACACCGTCGAGTGGGCCTCCAAGCTTCCTGGTTCCAACGGGTCGGTCGGCATGTACGGCCTATCATACTTCGGAAAGACCCAGTGGCACGCCGCCGTCATGGGTCCGCCCTCGCTGAAGAGCATGGTCCCTGGCCTCACCTGGGGCAACCACTTGAACGGCGTCCAGATGCGCGGCGGCGTCCAGGAACTCGGCCTGATGCAATACTGGGCGCAGACGTCGCTAACCCTCGACCTCCTCTTCCGCAAGTACGCCGGCGACCGCGAGATCGTCGGGGAGAAGCTCCCTGAGGTAATCCACACCATAGACACCCTCCTTGCGGGTGGCGGCTACGACGTGCTGCCGCTCACGGACCTTCCGAACCCGGACGAGCTGGTCCCCTTTGTGGAGGGAGGCTTCGGGCGCGGCGTGGACCACGAGGACTGGGAGTACCTCAACATCGAGGGCAAGTACGGCAACGTAGACGCGCCAACCTTCCACATCGGAGGCTGGTATGACTGCTTTATCGGGGAGACGCTCCGCCAGTACGAGGCGATGAAAGAACGCTCTCGCGAGGCAGGGATACGTCCCCCGCACCTTCTGGTCGGCCCATGGACCCACGGGGATTTCGGCAGCACCTTCGGAGAGCTCGACTTCGGCATCGGGAGCTCGGGCATGTTCCTGGACTACAGGGGCGATCTGACAGACGCTCACCTCCGCTGGTTCGACGCCACCATAAAGGGAGACGAGGGCGCGCTCCGAGCCATACCCCCGGTAAAGGTTTTCGTCATGGGAGAGAACCGCTGGCGCGGGTACGAGGAGTGGCCGCCTCCAGGGTC
>DASTKM010000078.1:0-7957 GCA_035715885.1 Rubrobacter sp. | reverse complement strand
AGCTCTACAACACTCAGCAATGACCCTACGCCATGCGCACCAGGATGGTGCTGCACGAGAAGGGGATCGACTTCGAAGTCCACGAGGTTGACCTGAGCAACAAGAGCGAAGAGTTCCTGAGCGTTAGTCCCTACGGTAAGGTCCCAGTGCTGAGCGTGAACGGAACTTCTCTCTATGAATCCAACATCGTCAACGAGTACCTGGATGAGGTCTACGACTCTCCCAAGCTGATGCCAGAGAACCCCGAGGAGAGAGCATCGGTCCGCTCTTGGATGGCGTTCGCGGATGACTACTTCTTCCCTTCTGTCTATAGGGTTCGCATGGGGCTGCAGCGAGGGTACTCAGATGATGAGATTCAAGAGGCTAAGGGGAAGCTCTACGATGCGCTCTCACGCCTAGAGCGTCAATTAGAGGGTAGGGAGTATCTAGTAGGGGAGTACACCTTGGCAGACATCGCTCATGCCGGCAACTTCCACCGTCTACGAGTGATGGCCAAGAGCGGTGAGGTTGGCTTGGAGAAGTACCCTAGAGTGATGGTTTGGATAGAGCGGGTGGAGAGTAGGGAGAGCTACGAGGCATCCATGTAGGAAACCATCTGGGTCGGGCCAGTACCGCTAATGCTCGATGGTAGCTGTCCCACAGAGTATCCTTTGCAGCACCACGGGCTCTGTTACCGCTAACACCCACCTTGTAGAATACCTATCAGATGAACCTCCCTGACTGGCTTTGGCAAGGGTTAACCTTCAGTGCTGCGGGGGCGTGGGCCTTATTGGTATTTCCGATACCACGAGGACGGCGAGCAAAGGAAAACCTATCTCGGTAAGGCTGACGACCCCGAGGGCAAGTTATCGGAGAAAGGGAGGACTATACGCGGTAGGGATTGACAGTTAATTTGACAGTTGAAAAGCGGGTGTTGACAGTTAGCGCGAGTGTAGGAAACAGAGAGCATGGTGAGCACGAGACGTATACCTGAGCCACGTACATGTCACAAGCTGCTACAAGCTCGTGCTCTGCCGTTACCCCCGCCTACGAGTCAGCACGAACCACACCACTGCGGCTATGACAGCTATGACGACTATAGCTAGGATTACCTTACCCATAGTCTCATTATGCACCATAGCTTCGACACTCGCACACCATACTAGAGGATGGAAAGCGCAAGACCGAGCACATCGGCAGTAACGCCAAGCTAGAACAGTGGAAGCAGCGAAAGGGGAGTGAGTGATGACCTGACAGTTAATTTGACAGTTATTGACAGTTGAGAAGTGGGAGATTGACAGTTATCGCAAGTGCAGGAATCAGTGTGTCGGGTACGGGTGAATGTGGCGTTACTATGCCCCCCGCAGGATGTGTTCGCGCCCCGATGTAAAGGGACTACTTGTTTATCGACCTGATAAAGGTAACGATAAAGATCGCTGAGATCAACATCAGCGCCCCGGCGGCGATAAGGCCCAAAGAGACGAAGAAGATCGTGCCTGCCTCTGCATTATCCCAGGTCTGGGTAGCCCACACGAAGGCGAACAGTGAGGCGAAGAAGGTTAGGAGGATCAGGATCATGCCCCCAGGCAGGTCCCTTATCTGGATCGCCGCCCGCTCCACGGCGTAGGACACGCCTCCCCGGGCCGGATAGCCGGTCTCACGCACGCTCTGGAGGGCATGCCTGAACTCTCCCTCCCCCGCCAGCCCGATAACCCGCGAGAGGTAGTAGGCTTCGGAAGGAGACTTGCCCATCCTGAGTAGCTCCAGGTAGTTGCGCCTGTACAGCTCCACGGCGCCTGAATGAGGTGAGGCGAGCTGCTTCAGGAAGGCGTGGGTGTCCAGGCGCGTGGCGTACCTGCGGGCCTCTTGCTGGGCGGCGCGGGTCTCGCGGGTCCCTGGGCCGTGGCGGGAGATCTCGGCGACCTCCAGAAAGAACATCTCGCGGGAGAACTCTATGGCGCTCTGGCGCTCGCGGCGCCGGGAGGAGATCTCCGTCCTTATGCCGCGCGAGCGGTATTCCTCGCGCCTCAGATGGTAGACCTGCTCCTGGTAGAAGTCTCTCTCCTGCAACGAGTCGGCCGTATCCCGCAGGCGGTAAGCCTCCTCGAGCGTCTCAGGTATCCTACGTTCTCCCATGAACCAGTGTTTACCCTATACTCCAGATCTCACGCGCCGAAAACCCCTTGTGGGTCCTGAATGATACCATGAGCGAGTTGCGACAGAAACATGTCTACTCGTCTCCTATCCTCCTTCTGCCGGCCTCGGAATCAGTCTCCCACAGGCCGTAGAATAGCCCTCCCCCACGCACCCTGACGTCGAGGTGGCCCTTGGCGGCGAGATCCTTGAGCATCTCGTCAGCCTCATTTACCGTGAGCGAGGTCTCCATGGCAGCCTGTGCAGGCGTCAACTCACCCCTACTCTGTAGGGCTTCCAGTAGCTCGCGCTCCCTTGCGTTCGTCGCCGGAAGCTCCGAACGGGTATCGACGAGGCCAGCGATACCCCTGGCGAAGACGCCGAAGGCTGGGAAGACTGCCCACCCGAAGATGAAGATCAGCCACCACAAGTTGGTAAAAGCTATCAGGAGTGCGGCGGCGAGGAGGATCAAACCGCCCGTCACTATCCCCGTTACGGCCTGGGCCTTCGGGCTCATCTTCTCTACATCCAGGCCGAAGAAGTCGTCAGAATCCCACCTGTGGTGGTTGCCTCTGCGGCGGGACTCCAGGTCACGATCCGGTTTCTTCTCCACAGGTTTACCTCGGGTCTCAATATATCAGCAACTCCCCTGATGGACCATGCCAGAAGATACGCAACGAGGACGCGAAGGCTGGACGCGAAAGTGCTAACCTCATCGCAGTCACAAAGGAGGTCTGGCGGATGGATTTGCGTGAGCGCGTGGACGGTTCGAGAGAAGAGTTACTAGGGGAGTTGAACGAGTTCCTTCGGATGCCTTCGATCTCCGCCCGCGAGGACGAGAACGGAGACTTCCGCAACTGCGCACGGTGGGTAGCGGGGAAGCTGGAGGACGCCGGTGCCGAGGCCAGCATCATGGAGACCGAAGGATATCCTGTGGTCTATGCGGAGGTCGGGTCTGGCGAATCGACACTCCTCTCCTACGGCCACTACGACGTGCAGCCGCCCGAGCCCCTGGATCTCTGGGAGAGCGACCCGTTCGAGCCGACGATCAGGGGCGGGAACCTCTTCGCCCGCGGCGTCGCTGACGACAAGGGGGACGTGCTCGCCCGTATACAGGCGTTGCGTCTGTATACAGAGGAGCACGGCCCACTGCCCTTCAAACTCAAGTTCCTCATCGAGGGCGAGGAGGAGATCGGCAGCCCCAACCTGGCGTCCTTCGTCCGGTCCAACGCCGATCTCCTCTCCGCCGAAGCCTGCCTCTGGGAAGGCTCCATGAAAGACGAGGCGGGGCGACCCATGATCTTCTGCGGCACCAAAGGGATGGCCTATGTGGAACTACGCGCCCGCGGCGCCTCCCACGACCTGCACAGCATGTACGGCGGCATAGCCCCGAACCCTGTCTGGCGCCTCATCCAGGCCCTGAGGACCATCAAGGACGAGAACGGTGAGATCACACTGGACGGCCTCCACGCCCTCGCCGAAGAACCCTCGGAGAAGGACCTGGAAGCCATAAGCCGCATCCTCTTCGACGACGCAGCGCTGCGGGAGTCCTGGGGTGTGGAGTCGCTCGACCGGGAGCTTTCCGGCCAGGACGCGCTGCAGGAGATGCTGCTGCGCCCGACCGCGAACATCGCGGGCATACAGTCAGGCTACACCGGTCCAGGCTCCAAGACCATCGTACCTTCGGAGGCGTTCGTGAAGATGGATTTCAGGCTCGTCGCCGGCCAAAGCCCCGGTTCTGTACTGGAGTTGATCCGGGCCCACCTCAGGGAGCGCGGCTTCGAGGATATCGAGGTGGTCAACCTTCACGGCGTCGAGCCGGCGAAGACGCCCGTCGACTCACCCGTCGTCGACATCGCGATACAGACGTGGCAGGATCTGGGCGAATACGAGGCTATCGTGTATCCGACCATCGGGGGGAGCGGTCCGACCTCGCTCCTGGTCACCGACCTCGGGATACCGACCATCATGACCGGAAGCGTGGCGAACACAGGGAGCCGGCTTCACTCCCCTAACGAGTGGGTCCGCCTGGACGACTACTTCGAGGCCATAAACTACTTCGCCCGCTTCTTCGAGAGGTACGCCCTTTGACCGAGGAGAAAGGCAAGGGCCTCGACCTCCCCGAGCGTGTCAGGAAGAGCCTCGCCGGGGCAGTCGCCCAAAGAGGCGTGCAGGCGCGTGTAATCTCCACGCAGGGCCGCGAGTCGATGCGTCCCCCGCAAGGACACATAATCATCGCTGCAGGAGAGAGTGAGGTGGAAGCGGTCCGCGGCCCTGCCCGCATCGTACGCCGGCTTGAGTTCTACAAAACGTTCTACGGGCCCGTCGTTCGCCTCGCCCTCAGCGTCTACCCGATGGGAGGCGAACCGCTCTCCGCCGGCACCGCCCTCAACGTCTCCCAGGTAAGCGGTGACGCCGCCCTCACTGGCCTCGGCCGCCAGAAGACCATCTACATACACTTCTACTCCGCCACTGACGACGACCTCACGTACGCATTTTCCAAGGAGATCCCCAACGCCCCCGAGCAACGCGGCGAGACGAAGAAGGTCCTCAAGATGGCCCGGGACGCCTATACCCAGACGCCGGAAGAGCGCAGGAGCTTTTCGGCGGCCGTCGGGCTCGCCGAAAGACAGTTCGAGCTTCCTGTACCTGAACCTGACGAAGAACGATAGTCTTCGGCGGCGAGCCCGCGTATACTGCCACCTATGCAAGCGGGAAGCGTGGTAGGCGACTTTGTAGAGAAACTCAGCCAGGCCATCGAAGGGGCTGGGCGCAGAGGCATCCACGTGAGAGCGGGTTCATGCGATCTGGAGGCCCAGCAGTTCGACCGTCATCTCCCTGAGGGAGAAGAGCCTTTGCCGACCGGGCGCCCGCACCACCTGGAGTCCCCTGTGGGATCCAGGGACCTCGGCGACCACAAAGGCATCTCGCGGCTTTGCTATTTCCTGGATGGGGTGCAGAGCTCGCGTGAGATCGGGCGCATAGGGATGTCTCCCGTGATCGTATCCACGGTGGCGGCCACGATCGTCAACCGCTGCGGGAGGCGGTTCTCGCGGATGCCGCTGGAGAGCCCACCCATAGTAGTGCAGGCCGTGATCTTACCCCGCAGCGCCGGCGATCCTGGCGTCGATGCTTTCTGGGATCTGCTTCTCGCGGCAGGATTCTCCGAACTCGACCCTGAGGAGGTCCCCTCCTCCCCCCACCTCGTCCTCGACTCCGCGGGGTATATAGCCGAGGCGGACCCGTCCGACTATGTAGGCATGAGAGAGAGGGCGCGCGGAAGGGTCAGGTCGCTAAGGGAGCGGTTGGAGGGAGGGCTGCTCAGGCGGTGGGAGGGTGATGACAGGGTACTCGAGGACTCCGAAGCTTGGATCGCAGTGGACGGACAACTCAAGGACATCAGGGAGTCGAACAGGCGCGCCATAGGCCTTATAAAGAGCGTTGCCCGCCCCGAGTTTGTTGGCCGGGACGTTGGGATGCTGCTGGACCTGGAACCGGGGAAGCGGACGACGAGCTTCATCCCAGACTGGCAGCTTCGTCGCGACCAGGGCGAGCGGCGCACCTCCTGGTACCTCAGGATGTGGCCGCCGCAGCGCGGCGCCGACGCCCTCGGCTCCCTCATGCGCGTCGAAGCGCCGCGCGACACCAAACCAGAACAGGTCGACGAGATATCGCGTTGGATCCTCGCCGAGCGGGCGCCCCTGGCGAAGCCTGATCCGAGGTGGCCGGCCATGATCTACCCGATCCAGTACGTAGAGAAGATCCTGAAACCGCTGGTGCAGGGCCCGGAGCGGGCCTACGCACGGCTGGAGCGCCAACTAGCATCGAACGGGAGGAACTAGATGCTGCACGATAGTTATCTGGATCAGACCTCGGGTCCCATAGGCCGGGTCGTTACCAGCGAGGAGAGCCCGGCCACTGCCCACGAGTTCTTTTTCTGGACCGCAGAGACCGAAGCCGCCCAGAACCTGAACATCGGGCACATCGTCGCCGCCGAGTCCGAGGACGCCACGGCCGTCGCCGTCCTCGACGACCCGCGCCGCTACTCCGACCTGCAGAGCTTCCTCGACGACTTCTACGCCTACGACGGCGACCCTTCGCTCGAAGCGCTCTCCGAGCGGGTGGAGATACTGGTCTTCCGCGCCCGCGTCCTCGCCACCAAACACCGCGACGAGCGCAAGAAGTCCAAACGCCCCGTACGCACCGGCCCCGTGTTCTTCGCCACGAACACGGCCATCGAGTTCGCCCTCGGAACCGAGGAGTTCTCGGGACACAGCATCCCGATGCTCCTGCACGAGAACGGCAACGAGAAGAATGGAAGTCCTCAGCGCACGCCCCTCTACGTGGATGAGGAATACCTTCTCGGGCCTGAAGCAGGCCATCTCAACATCACGGGCATGAGCGGGCTCTCGACCAAGACCAGCCACGCCCTCTTTACCATAGCTAGCACGTTCCAGACCGTCGAGGACAAGAAGGTCGCTGCCCTGATGTTCAACGTGAAAGGCGCCGACCTCCTTTTCCTGGACAAGCCGGTCGAGGTAAGCGCGGAGGACGATCCCGAGCTGGCTGAGCGTTACAAGCGGGCGGGGCAGCGAGGATTGCCGCCCGAGGATCGGGAGATGTACGAGTCCCTTGGTATCGAAGTAAGGCCATTCGAGAACCTCAGGATCTTCGCCCCACTCACTTTTGGTGGCGATCCGCAGGCCAGCACAGTTTATCCAGCAGACATACCGGCAAAAAAACTGAACACGCGTCGGCGGGCGTGGGGTGAGGATAGCTGCGTCTACCCCATAGTGTGGGACCTAGAGGACGTGCTGCCCCATGCAGGACGTATCTTCGACCCGACGGACTACGACGACAAGTTCAAAGGCTTCGTTGAGTACTTGCGGGCTGGGCAGGTCCGGACTATGCGCCGATTTCATGCAGAGATCGACGAGGCTTTCGCCTACTTCGAGGAGAGCGAGAGTTCCTACTGGAACGGACACCACCAGGCTACGGTCGCCAAGGTCCGCAACCGCTTTGGCGTGCTGCCGAGCAAGTGCGGCGGCCTCCTCGTGGATGGCGAGGTCGAGTACGGTGACCTACCGCAGGTCGACGGATCATTCGAGGACCGCGAGATGCGCGTTGTGGACATCTCGCAGCTCTCCGGCGTCCCGCAGGATCTCGTCGTCACCAAGGTCATAAACAGCGTGTGGGAGATGGCCGAGCAAAATAGACTCGGGGTGGACAAGCTTATCATTTTCGTTGACGAGCTCAACAAGTACGCGCCATCCGGTTCGCGCACCTCCTCTCTCAAGGACACGCTCGTGGATATCGCCGCGCGAGGTCGGCACCTCCACCTCACGCTCTTCGGAGCACAGCAGTTCAGGAGCAGGGTCGACGACGAGGTCGTTGGCAACGCCGCCACAAGCCTCTACGGTCGCATAGGAGACGAGGAACTAACCAACTCGAGCTACCGCTCCTTTTCAGGGACAACCCGTGAAGAGTTACTCCAGCTAGAGAAGGGACGCCTTCTGCTACGCCACGCGCACTATGCGGTGCCGATTTTCGGCACCTTTCCAAGACCAATGGTTCTCATGGGCAAGCAAGGCACGGATATCTTCGGAGAGCAAGAGCAGGATCCCGCCTCCTCCGTACTCGCCGTCATGCGCAAACTCACAGCCAAACCTCCAGCCATCATCGACATCCGATCCGAGATAGAGGGCGTGCCAGAAGAGCAGGTCTACGAAGCCCTCGGCGCCGTGCAGGCAGCCCACCGCACGGGCAACGGCGCGGCGGACCCATACAAGAACTTCCGCTGGAACCTCAAACGCCCCGCGAGGACTGGGTCGAGCCGCCGCGACGC
>DASTKM010000077.1:0-2415 GCA_035715885.1 Rubrobacter sp. | reverse complement strand
AGGCGGTCCCGAACCCGCAGGCCACGAGGGCGCCGTCTGTGTAGGTCAGCCCTTCGGGCAGGTGTAGCAGGGTTCTTGCCTCGGCCAGCAGGTAGTCGGCGTGGCCGCCGTCGCGCTGCCAGCCGTAGGCCGACCGCTCCTGAGATGTGCACCCGATCATGAACCCCTTTGCGCACTCCTCACAGCGCCCACAGCCCTGAATGTGGTAGACGACGACCCTGTCGCCCGGCTCGAACCCGCTTACTCCGGGTCCCACGGCCTCGACCTGCCCTGATGGTTCGTGGCCCGCGACGACGTTCTGGTAGCGCTCAGCCCCCGAGCCCGTGTGCTCGTGGTAGATGGCGCGAAGGTCGCTCCCGCAGAGCCCCGAGGCCTTCATCTTTACGAGTACCTGTCCGTGTCCCGGCTCGGGGCGGTCTAACTCTCTGAACTCCACCCGTTCACGTCCGGGTAGGATCACCCCTCGCAAGTAGATCGCCTCCAGTGCCTCTACGTCCTCTTCTTATCATGGGTTATGAGATCGTCTCCCGTCAAGATGCACGACTGTGCGTACTGCGATAGCTCCTCTATCATGGGCACTCTACAAACCGGCGGAGGCCTAGCGGGGTGAATGGGTAGTGGTGCGCGAAGGGTTGACGCGGAGGCAGGGCGGCGAGGAGGACTTCCGCTGGCGCGGGGAGGATGTCTCGCGCATCGAAGGGTTCTCCGACGCCGTCTTCGCCTTCGCGGTAACGCTCCTGGTGGTGTCCCTGGAGGTCCCCAAGACCTTCGACGAGCTGCTCGCGACCATGCGGGGTTTCTTCGCGTTCGCGATCTGCTTCGCGCTGCTCCTCACCGTGTGGTACGACCACTACAAGTTCTTCAGACGCTACGGCCTGAAGGACACCCCTACCCGGTGGCTGAACTCGACGCTGCTCTTCCTCATGCTCCTGTACGTCTACCCCCTGAAGTTTCTCTTCACCATGCTGATAGACGAGTGGTTGGGTTTCGGCAACAGCGAGATGATAGAGGCTTCCCAGATACCGCTCTTGTTGGTCATCTACGGTGCAGGCTTCGTCGCCATCCAGCTCGTGTTCTTTCTGATGTACCTGCGGGCCTACTCACTGCGCACCGCCCTGGAGCTCGACTCGCAGGAGCTGTCAGTGACGCGCGAGGAGATGCAGGGCTTCTTCCTCAACGTCTTGGTCGGGCTGGTCTCGGTTGCCATAGCCGCCCTCGGAGGTGTCGGGGCGACCTCCTGGGCAGGATTGGTCTACCTGCTGGTCTTCCCTCTGCAGACGATCAACGCCCGCGTTATGGGCTCCCGCAGAAGGAAGGAGAGCTCGTCCCGCACTCAGGCCAGAGGAGAAGACGCGGACAGCGAAGAAACGTAGAGCCCCGGACGGCCAGGGTTTGACAGGCATCCTGATTGGTATGACAATGCTTTAGGGTGATGGAGCAGTCACGACGAACCAGGCTCAGGGACCGGGCAGCGAATCAGTTGCTGGAGATGGTGATATCGGACGGGCTGGAGCCGGGAGAGCGTCTTCCGCCGGAGCGTGAGCTGTGTGCGCATCTCGGGGTTAGCAGGACGGTGGTGAGGGAGGCTCTGAACTTGCTCGAGGCCCGCGGCCTCATCAGCATCGAGCACGGCCGCGGCGCGGTGGTCAGCGGCGGCAATCCGCGGGCCGTGCGTGAGACCCTAGGTCTGCTCCTGCGCGTACAACCGAAGACGTTGTGGGAGCTTCTGGAGATGCGCAAGATCCTTGAGGTCGAGGTCGCAGGTCTCGCGGCGGAGCGTGCCGGCCCCGATGACCTAACGGCCATGCGGCTCCAGCTCGACAGGATGCGGGACTCCATCGAGGTGCCCGAAGGCTACGTCGACGCCGACGTCGAGTTCCACGCTCTGCTGGCGCGAGCGACCCGCAACGAGGTCTTGCTTACCATGCTCGAGCCCGTAGTCGACCTGCTGCGGGCCAGCAGACGAGTGAGCGCCGCCAGGCCCGGCAACGCGCTGCGGGCCCTAGGGGAGCACGAGCGGATTCTTCGCCGGGTGGAGGCAAAGGACGCCGGGAGAGCGCGGGAGGAGATGCGAACCCACCTCGCGAAGACGGCTGAGGACATCGAGGCTGCCATCGGTGAAGGGGTACTCGACGCCGGAGAGCTCCTAGAGAAGGAGGGGGTATGAAGGCCAGGGAGCTGTTATCAGGACTGGGGTTGCCTGGACGCGACCTCTACCATCTGCCCGATTCGGGGAAGCGTTTCCCTGACGGGGCGCAGTACAGGGTCGAGATCCCCAGCGTCGAGGGACCGCGGGTGCTGGAGGCGGTCATCGAGGAGGCCGACAGACGAGAAGTCCAGATCCACCGCGTCTCTCAAGGGTCGGGGATCATGCTGCTCACTGACGCCGAGATCCTGGAGATGTGCCTGATGGCG
>DASTKM010000076.1:0-2371 GCA_035715885.1 Rubrobacter sp. | reverse complement strand
GGGAGGAATCGAAGCGATCAATCACCTCGGCGTTTGTGGAGAACGAACAACGGAGGCCTAGACCTTCGAGCCGCTCCCTGGCTGTCAGCTGCTGATCTTCTGGTATGAACCCGAGGCTGACGGCAGGTGAGACTATCCTTACCTCATCATCCCTCTGGAGTCTCGCGGCGATCATCGCCCGCTCATCCTAGTATGCAGCTTTCAGGATCGCCAGCGCTTCCCCGTCGCCGTACTCCCCGGAGATATCTTCCAGGTCTTCCTCAGGCACCCCGACCTCGCGAAGGCGGCCGGGTAATCCGAGTTTCTCGACCAGCGATGACACGCGCTCGGGCGGTTCTCCACCTAGAGCCTGGGAGAGCATGGTCCAGCGGTCGTCCTGTACGCGCTCTTTCACGACCTGCAGGCTTGGTGCGAGGATGATACAGGAGGTAATGCCGTGCGGGACTTCGTAGCTGGCCCCGATCCTGCGCCCCAGCTCGTGCGAGAGACCCATCGGCGTGTTCGCCGGTCCGAAATACGAGAGCCAGGCCGCGAGCTGTAACTCCTGGCGCACCTCCAGGTCTTTGGGTATGCTTCTCGAAAGCGGCAGATACTCCATCAGGCGCCGAGCTCCTTCGAGACCGGTTACATCGGTGACGGGATGGTCGCCTCCGAAGAGAAATCCTTCGACCGCGTGATCCAGGGCCCTTATGCCAGTCGAGAGCCAGAGCTTCTCTGGCGTGAAGAGGGTAGCCTCAGGATCGAGTACAACGACCCTCGGAACGGTCTTCGGGTCGGCAAAGCCTCTCTTCCTACCGGATCTCTCGTCCGTGACCCCTGCCCTGTTGGCCCACTCCGCGCCAGAGAGGGTGGTCGGGATCGCCACCTGCTGAGGATATCCTAGCTCCCGCGCCACCGCCTTGGTGCCGTCTATTACGCTTCCCCCACCGACGCTGACCAGGAGATCGGCCGCCGCCAACTCCGCCTCGACGGCGGCCTGCTCCACCGCCCCACCGGGGGTATGCTGCCCGATACCGGCGAAGGTCCCCGCGTGCCTGCCGCCGAGCATCGCCTCGACACGGCTGATGAGACCGGTCCTTTCGTTCAGGCTGCGCCCGGTGATGACGAAGGCTCGGCCGTACGACCGGGCCTCTTCTTCCAAGTTCTCCAGAGCACCCGCGCCGAAATGAACGCGCGTGGTCTGAAGGAAGGTGTGGGTACCGCTTCTCACGCTCCTATCGTACCGCTACGCGCAACTCCAGGCGACCGCGGCGATGCGGCACTCGCTTACCGGTATGCTCCCACAACCTGTTTTCAGGTTACACGACAAAAACGGACGTGAGTCCACTTTAAAGTGCGAGGGTAGCGCGGTAGACTGCCGGTGTCAAGGTCTCGATGGAGAGTGATAGTCGTGGGGCGTGAACGCACACAGGGGTTGGGGTGGAGTTTGGATCACCTGGGGCGTCCCTCTGGCTGGGAGGCTGAGCGCAGCGATGCGGCGCGCAACAGGCGTGTGATCCTGCGTACGGCGCGGACGCTGTTCGAGGAGCGCGGCGTCACGTGCGTCACCATGGAAGAGATCGCCAGGGCCTCGGGTGTTGGGAAGGGTACGCTCTACCGGCGCTTTCCACACAAGGGTTTCCTGTGCCAGGCGCTTCTCGACGAGCCTACCAGGCTTCTCCAGGAGCAGACGCTGGAGATCCTGCGCGAACCAGGGACGCCGGCCGTCGAGAAGCTCGACGCGTTCTTGAACCGTCTCGTGGCCTTTACCGCGGAGAATCTGGATCTGCTCTACGGCGGCAACGAGCCGTTGTGCGGGGCTGACCGTCTGGAGCGCTTCTCGGATCCAGCGTACGACTGGCGCCGATCGACCGTCCTCGGGCTCTTGCGGGCCGCGGTCAACCAGGGAGACGTAGATGCCGGGCTCGACCTCGAGTACCTTGCAACGGCGCTGCTCGCACCGCTCGACGTGGACCTGTTCTACTACCAGCACAGGGTACAGGGGCTACCGACCTGGCGCATAGGCAGCGGTGTGCGCGCCTTTGTACCCGCGCTGGAGAAGGCGTGAGACGACCGATCGGAGGATAGAGATGGAACTTGGCGGCCTGCACCACATGACGGCGGTCACGACGGACGCCGCGGAAAACGTGGCATTCTACACCGACGTGCTCGGGCTGAGGCTCGTCAAAAAGACCGTGAATCAGGACGACGTCTCCGCCTACCACCTATTTTACGGAGACGAGGTTGGAAATCCTGGGACCGAGATCACCTTCTTCGACTGGCCCCATCTGCGCGTAGCCCCCAACCATCCCGGTGCTGGCGAGGTCTCGACTACCGAGTTGCGCGTCCCGGATAACGCCGCGCTTGACTGGTGGGCCGGGCGATTCCAGGA
>DASTKM010000075.1:0-24001 GCA_035715885.1 Rubrobacter sp. | reverse complement strand
GTCACCTTTTACTCTTGACCTGTTGGGTGATCTCATGTATTTGGGAGAAGACGTCGCGGTCGCTGTTTATGAGGTTGGCTATCTTTGCCGTGGCGTGCATAACGGTGGAATGGTCGCGTCCGCCGAAGGCCTTCCCTATCTTGGGGAGTGACTCGTCTGTGAGTTCCCGGGAGAGGTACATGGCGACCTGTCTGGGGTAGGCGAAACCTTTTGAGCGGCTCTGGCCTACGAGGTCGGCTTTCGCGATACCGAAGTATCGGCAGACCTCGTGCTGGATGAGTTCTATGGGGATCTCACGGTATGCCTGGTCCGGCAGTATATCCCTGAGGACCTCCTCGGCGAGGTCGGCGCTGACTTGCCGGCCGTAGAGCGAGGCGTAGGCCAGAATACGGACCAGGGCCCCTTCGAGCTCCCTGATGTTAGTGGAGACTTTCGAGGCGATAAAGGTGAGCACATCGTCGTCGACCTCCAGGTGGTCCATAAGGGCTTTCTTGCGCAGGATGGCGATCCTGGTCTCCAGGTCGGGCGGCTGGATGTCCGTCACAAGGCCCCACTCGAAGCGGCTGACAAGACGGTTCTCCAGCGTCTGGATGTATCTGGGGTGCCTGTCCGAGGCTATGACTATTTGCTTGTTCTCCTCATAGAGCGCGTTGAAGGTGTGGAAGAACGCTTCCTGGGTCTCGACCTTGTTCTCTAGGAACTGGATGTCGTCGACCAGGAGGACGTCGTTCTCGCGGTAGCGCTTCTGGAACTCGAGGGGCGCGTTGTCCCTCATGGAGTTTATAAAGTCGTTCGTAAACTGCTCGCACGTAACGTACCGGATCCTCATGCTCGGATCCTGGTCCTCCACGTAGTGTCCAACGGCGCGCAACAGGTGAGTCTTCCCCAGGCCAACGCCGCCGTAGATAAAGAGTGGATTGTAGACGAGGCCAGGTGTCTCTGCGACGGCGAGCGTCGCCGCGTGGGCGAACCTGTTACCAGCCCCAATGACGAACGTGTCGAACGTGTACTTGGCCCTGAAAGATCTCGGCGCACGAGCGTTCAGGACAGACTCGGCGCCCTCAGCGGCAGTACCGTTCCCGGTATGGACGCCGGGTCCTCCCACGCTGACCACGAGGGATGTCTCCTGGCCTACCACGTCGTCGAGCACCTCTTCCAGGAGCGGTCTGAAGCGGCTCTCGATGTACTCCTTGGCGAACGTGTTGGGGACAGATATCTCCAGCTGATCCTCGTAGAGGGCTACGGGACGTATGCCCTCGAACCAGACCCGTAGCGACGAGACGTCTATGTGTTCTGAGGCCCGATCCAAGACCTCCGTCCAGACCTGCTCTGCCTTACCGGCCACGCTTACCTGACCCAGGCATTGATGATGGCCTCGACCAGATCCCTGCCGAGCGGGGAGATGAGGCGCTTGCCCGACTCATCAGCCAGGACAAGGCCGTGTTCTTCGAGGACCGAGAGATCCCTGTAGGCCGTGCTTACGCTTATCTCCAGCCTGTCAGCCACGGTCGAAGGACCCACCTCGCCACACTCGAGTACCGTGATGAGTGCCTTCTGCTGCCTCTCGGAGATGTTCATCCGCGGTACTCCGTCGGGGTACCGCCTCTGCGGGGGTGGCACTGATGCCGCCTCTCCTTCCCCTGTGACAGTCTCGGTGGCCTCCGCAGAGACGGTGGCCACCGTGCCGCCACCGATATTGTCCTCGATGGTGACCGTCCCGCCGACCTTCTCGGCCGCCGCGCGGGCGATGCCAAGCCCGGCTCCGATGCCCCGGATCTCACCAAGGGCCCCAGGCGCGGCGCCGCTGAAACCGAACTCCATCGCCCTGCTCTTGTTCTCCACCCCAGGACCCTTGTCCGAGACGCGCACGACGTTGCCGTCCTCGAGAACGGAGATAACCACCCCCTGGTAGCCTGCGTGTATGAGGTTCTCCACCACCTCGCGAATAGACTCCTCGGGAACTCTGCCCCCCGCCTCTCTAACCTTCTCCGAAACGATCTTGGTTAACTTCCGCGTGGCGGAACCCGGGTCGGACGCCGAAACCTCGGTGATCTCTGGCGTGCCGCTCCTGGGATAGACTGCTATGCGAACGCCGACGCCCGCCTGGTCCGTCTCCCCTGGTGTTCGCTGTGCGTGCATCATCCCCAGAAGGGAATTTAGCGCACCCCTCATCGTAGCGCTATAGCCCAAGAACACAAAACCTATTTTTGCAGGCAATTAACATGGTTATCCACAGATTTATCCACAGCCTGTGGATAACCGCAAACATATCTGCGCCTCAGGGTGACTTCGGGGCCTGCACTGGTGCTATCCAGAACGAGTAGAGGTATGGGTGACCCAGAGCAAGTGCACATTATAAACGCCGTTTTGCAGCGTTTTTCTGCGATACGGACCAGGTTGTCTCGTGTTCGGGGGGGCGAACTTGCTCTGGAGATCGCTGGATGGCGTTGCCGGCTTCGGATATACTCTCGTCGGTCGACTGAATACTTCGGAGTGCCTGTAGAGGAGTTCAATGAAGCGTACTTATCAGCCAAATCGCCGTAAGAGAGCCAAGACGCACGGCTTCCGCAAGCGCATGAGTTCGGTGGGCGGGCGCAGGGTCGTCGCTGACCGCCGGCGCCGGGGCCGCAAGCGTCTGGCAGTCTGACCGTTGTCCCGAAGCAAGCGCATGCGCCTGACTGACTCGCCCGAGTTCGAGAGGGTCTATCGTCAGGGTACCGCTTACAGGGGCAGGCTCTTCTCCGTGCACGCCTTTCCCAACGAACATGGCACTCCGCGGCTGGGGCTCTCCATCTCCCGTAAGGTCGGCAACGCGGTAACGAGAAACGCCGTGCGAAGGAGGCTCAGAGAGGTATTCTACTCGTGCATCTCCGAATTATCCGGGAACCTGGACCTCGTGGTGTCGGCGAGGCCGGCCGCTGCTGAGGCTACGTTCGAGGAGCTGCAGGAGGAGTTCAGCAAGTCGTTGGGCAGGGTCGGCGGCCCTGTCGGGCGCCGGCCGGTTTGACTGCAGCGGGCCATGTCTCCGAAGAAGTTGAGCACGGGACTTATTCGACTCTACCGCAGGTACCTCTCCCCCATGATGACCCCGTCTTGCAGATATACGCCGAGCTGCTCCCTCTACACGCTGCAGGCCATAGAGAAGTACGGCGTACCGAGGGGCATTTTGATGGGCGTCCTCAGGGTGCTCCGTTGTCACCCGTTCTCGAAGGGAGGATTCGACCCGGTAAAATGAGTAGGATCAAATGCTCAACGCAATAGCAGACTTTTTCCAGAACCTATTCAGTCCCGTAGTGAGCGTCCTCGGCGCAGTACTGCTGTACTTCCATCAGACGCTTGGCGCGCCGTGGTGGCTCGCGATCGTGCTGCTGACGGTGATCGTACGGAGCCTCCTCTTCCCCCTGACGGTAAAACAGGTGAGAAGCATGCGCGCCATGCAGGATCTGAAACCGCACATGGACAGAGTCCGAGCGCAGTTCAAGGAAAATCCCCAGCGGCAGCGGGAGGAGATGGCGAAGGTCTATCAGGAGCAGGGCGTCAATCCCCTCGGCGGATGTCTCCCGATCCTAGTCCAGATGCCCATATTTATCGGGATCTTCTACGTTATCCGCCAGTTCGGCGGTTACAGCTTCGGGGATAGGACGGTGCCCGCGCAATACCCCAGCTTCCACGAGGGCGGCATCCTGTGGTTCCAGAACCTCTCTGTAGCCGATTCCACATACCTCTTGCCGATCATCTCGGCGGTAACGATGCTGGCGGCCACGGAGATAACCGCCAAGAACATAGACCCGCAGCAGCGCTGGCTTATGCGCCTTCTTCCTATAGGCTTTACTATATTCCTCCTCAACTTCCCCGCCGGACTGTTCGTGTACTGGATCACCTCTAACCTGGTAACACTGGGCCAGAACTTCGTGATCTATAACTACGGTCCTGGTAAAAAGCCCACCGATGGTGCGAAGGGCATCGACGGCGGAAAGCTGAAAGCCACGGACGGGCAGGCTCGAAATTCGGGTGGAGAACAATCCTCGGAGCGCAGTCAAGAGGAGATCGCCAAACAAGCCGCCAAGGTCGCAAAGAGGAAGCGTAGAAAGAAGAAGAAATGACGGACAGTATGGAGTTTTACGCCTCTACCATCGAGGAGGCCGTCGAGAAGGCGGCCCTCGAGCTAGGCCTATCCTCGGAGCAGGTTTCGTACCGCGTGCTTGATGAGGGCAATTCTGGTTTCCTCGGTATCGGAGCCAGGGATGCCCGCATCATCGTGCAAGCCTCAGCACCACACGCCTCGGGCGAAGACGAACATCCTGAAACCACGCCTGCAGAGAACGTGGTGGTCGACGAGCCTGAGCCGGAACCCTCTGAAAATGCTGGCTCTTCCACCCTGTCCGAAGTCTACGGGGAACAATCGGAGTCCGAACAGGTGGAGGCACCACAGGAGCTGCTCGACGAGATTAGAGCCCTCGTTTCTTCGGTTTTGGATGCTATGGGCTTCGAAGCCCGTGTAGAGGTCTACGATGCGGGCGGGTTTATCGCCGCGGACGTCGCCCCTGATAACACAGCGCTCTTTATAGGGCAGAAGGGCGAGACTATCGATGCACTCCAGTATCTGGTCAACGTGTCAGCGTTCAGAGACCGACCCTTCTTCAAAAGGATCGTGCTCGACGCCGAGGGATACCGCCAACGCCGCGTGGAGGCGATCCAGGGCATGGCCCACAGAACGGCCCGCCGTGCCGTCCGCGAGCGACGGACCGTGGAAATGCCGCCCATGAACTCATCGGAACGGCGCGTCGTACACCTCTTTCTCTCAGAGAACCCAGGGGTCACCACGGAGAGCGAAGGCAGCGGCGATAATCGGCGGGTCAAGGTCTCTCCCATAACTCAGGCATAGGAAACTCGTTTCACGTGAAACGCAAACTATTACTATCGCCACCGTACACGCCTGACGACAGAAATTTGCACAAACAAACTCCTGTCGCGGGTAGATGTTTCACGTGAAACGCCCTATGGCTGCTCTTGGCCTGATGGAGGCACAGGCGGCTGCCTGGGGGCTGCGCCTGTGCCACGACCGGCGGGGGCACCTGCAGGAATACGCCAGGCTTCTCGCTTCCTATGACCTTGCGAACGTCATAGGGACTAGGGACGTGGATAGGATCCTGATGGACCACGTTCTCGATTCGTTGAGTTGCTTCCTGCACGAACCGCTCTTTCGTGCCTGGCGTTTGGCCGACGTGGGAAGTGGTGGTGGCCTTCCCGGCATCCCGATAAAGATTCTGAGGCCCGATCTCGCCATGACCCTCGTAGAATCGACCGGCAAGAAGGCCAGTTTTTTGCGGCACGCGGTAGGCGGCCTCTCCCTAAGGGGCGTAGAAGTCGCGAATACGAGGGTGGAGGATCTCGGCAGAGCGAGAGGGCATCGCGGCGCATATGATGTCGTGACTTGCAGGGCAGTAGCCCGGTTATCAGTGGTCGCGGAATACTGTGTGCCGCTCCTCGAGACCGGTGGTTGTGCCATCGCCATGAAAGGTCGGTTGGAACCAGAGGAGCTTGCAGAGGGCAACAGGGCGGTTGACGCGCTCGGGGCGAAGGTGGCGGAGACTACGAGGGTGCCCATGCTCCCTGAGGTCGGTGAGAAAGATCGAAACCTCGTAATCCTCGAAAAGATCCGGGAGACCCCAGAACCGTATCCGCGCCTGTCTGGAATTGTGGCCAAGAGACCGCTAGGCGTTCGCTGAGCAACGCAGACAAACGACGTGCTAAGATGCCCGCGGTGAGGACTATCGTAGCCATAGTGAACCAGAAAGGCGGTGTTGGCAAGAGCACGACCGCCATCAACCTGGCGGCTTATCTCGCAGGAAAGGGCGAAAGGATTCTCGTCGTCGACATGGACCCGCAGGGGAACGCCACAAGTGGGCTCGGTGTGTCGCCAGGCCCGGGCGGATGCATGTACGACGTTCTGCTCGAGGGCAAACCCTTGCGGGACGTGGCTGTAAAGACGGAGATCGAAGGGCTCGACGTCGCGCCGGCCACCATCAACCTGGTCGGGGCTGAGGTCGAACTGGTCTCCAGTCTGGCACGGGAGTTCAAACTCAAGCGGGCTCTGGAGAAACAGTCATCGTACGACAGGGTGTTGCTCGACTGTCCACCGGCCCTGGATCTCTTGACCCTCAACGCGCTGACTGCCGCTGATGAGGCCCTCATCCCCATACAGTGCGAGTACTACGCCCTCGAGGGGCTCACCCAGCTCATGCAGAGCATCAGGATGGTCAGGGAGGAATTGAACCCCGGTCTCGAGGTCGGCGGGGTGCTCCTGACGATGTTCGATCCACGCACGAACCTGGCCCATCAGGTGGCCGAAGAAGTACGTTCCTTCTTCGGAGAACGCGTCTTCCACACCATAGTCCCGAGGAACGTAAGGTTGAGTGAAGCTCCCAGCTTCGGCATGCCCATAGCCCTCTACGCGCCGAAGAGCACAGGAGCCGAGGCGTATTCGGCCGTTGCGGACGAAGTGGTGAACCGTGGGTAAGAGGGGTTTGGGGCGGGGCCTCTCCGCCCTCATCGCTACCGGGGAGAGCGTAGGGGGACTGAAGTTCGAGGAGTTGCCCGTATCGGCGATCCGCCCGAACTCACGCCAGCCGAGAACCAGCTTTCCCGAGGCAGGGATACGAGAGCTTGCCGCCTCCATACAGGAAGTCGGTATATTGCAGCCTCTGGTCGTACGCCCGACCCCGGGCGGCTTCGAGCTCATAGCAGGAGAGAGGAGGCTGAGGGCGGCCAAAGAAGCTGGCATGGAGAGGGTGCCTGTCCTCATTAGGCAGGCAGGCGAGGACGAGTCCATCGAGCTGGCGCTCGTAGAGAACCTCCAGAGAGAGAACCTTGGCCCTCTGGAGACTGCGGCCGCCTACCAGGCTCTCATGGATGGGTTCGGGCTTTCCAGGGAGCGGCTCGCGCGAAGGCTGGGCAAGAGCAGGGCCGCGGTAACCAACACCCTGCGGCTCGTGCACTTGCCGGAGAAGATTCAGGCCCTCCTGGGCGACGGAAAGCTCTCTGAAGGACACGCCCGTGCACTGTTGGGGCTGGAGACAGAGGAGCAGATGACCCGGCTGGCACAAAGGGTAGTGGATGAGAAGCTCTCCGTCAGAAAGACCGAGGAGCTCGTCCGCGAGATGCTGGGCAACCCTCGCGAGTCTTCGAGTGCCATGCCCCAGAGAAGTAATGCGACCCCGGATGAGTTCCACCAAGCCTCACGCCTCATGCGCGAAGCCCTCGAATTGCCCGTGAGAGTGAAGGGCCTCAAGCGCGGCGGAAAGGTCGAGATCCGCTTCCGACAAACAGAGGAACTCCAAGCACTCGTGTCCCTCCTGACTTCACGAAATGATACCTGACGCAAGACACTAAATACACAATTACCTTTGTGTGCATAGAATAGGGAAGTTACCGGCCTGCAATGAGATCTACCGCTTTTTGTTGCGTTAGTATAGACTTAGCTGTCTGCGCTATCTCGAGGTTTCTGGCGCGGGTGGAGGGGACGGCATGTCGGGAGGACAGCTAAGAGTTTGGTCGAGTTTGGGCGTATTGTCTCTTGCGCTTGTCCTGGCGGGTGCTGAGGGGCCGGCGCGGGCGCAATCCGCGGACGAGGATATGTCTGTCGCACGATCCACGCGGGTGCCTTTGCTGGAAGCCAAGATAAGTGATCAGGACGCCGCATTGCGGGGCATGATCGAGGAGATCTCCACCGTAGGCGCAGAGTTGGACCGGGCGCAATCGCGGGTGGATGATGCGGGGGCGCGCGTCGATGATCTCAGACGACAGACCAGGCAATTGAAACGACAGATAGCCGAGCAGGATGCGGCCTTCCGCGAGGCGCAAGCCAGGTACAGGGCTCAGGCTCAAGCCGCCTACAAGGGTGGAAGCCTCGAAGGCCTGGCCGCCTTGCTGGATGGGTGGTTCTTCGATTCCTGGGAGGGCGTCGCTGGGACAGGTGATCCCGTTGTGGCCCGCATCCTCCTCGATAGTCGACAGAATCTGGCCGCGTATCGAGAGTCCAGGCAAACGCTCAGGAACACGCAACGTCAGATCGCGCAGAAGCGGCGCGACTACAATGCTGCCATCGAGGAGCAGCAGGCGACGACCGCGGACCTTCGCGTGCGCGAGCAGGCGCTCGACCAGTCCATAGACCGCCTGGGCACCAACAATTCGCGGACGGAAGCCCGTCTGCAAAAGCTCAAAGCGGCGGAGAGGGCGCGTATTTTGAAGACCACGGCGGCTACCGGCGGGGGAGAGGTGGGTAGCGAGCACGAGCTCGAGGTCGCGCGAGAAGACATAGTAGCCACATCCGTCGAGCCTACCTCCGAGAATGCTTACATGGAACTCTACAGGGCGTCGGCCACGAAATACGGGTTCGGGCCCGACTGGTACATACTCGCGGCCGTCGGGAAGGTAGAGTCCAACCACGGTCAGGCCATGGGACCGTCCAGCGCCGGCGCGATGGGCCCGATGCAGTTCATGCCAACGACGTGGGAGACTTCGGGCGTGGACGGCAACGGCGATGGTGTGGCCAACGTAATGGACCCCGAAGACGCCATACCCGCGGCCGCTAGTTACCTCGAAGACTGTGGGGCGCCGCGGGACTGGTATAGAGCGCTGTACTCCTACAACCACGCCGACTGGTACGTGAAGAAGGTCCTCGCCGTGGCGGAAGCGTACAGGCGCCTGGCGGAGGACGAAAGCGTCGGCCCCTACATCTAGAGTGCTGTGAGGAAGGACTTGGGCCTTCCTCACAACACGGCTTCAGGATTTCGTGCACTTTGTACAAAGACCGGGTAGCAGCCTTTCTCTAGCATTAGCTGTCGGCAGGACAGATGTCTGGATAAAGGAGAAGGCATTAGCGGGCACGGGCGGGTCCGTCTGACACCGTTGGCTGCGTTGTTGGTTTCGGGCGTTGCTCTGGCGGGGATCGCGGGTGGTTGTGGCGGAGTTTCAGGTGGGGAAAGCGGCGGTGGAGGGAAACAGCAGGGAGGGACGCTGACCGTTCTAGCCGCTTCTTCGCTCATCGACGCCTTCGGGGTGTTGGCGAACCGGTTCGAAGAACAGAACCCTGGCGTGAAAGTGAAGCAGAGTTTCGAGTCCAGCTCGACGTTGCTCGCCCAGATCCAACAGGGAGCCCCCGCTGACGTCTTCGCCTCCGCGGCCAAGGAGGAGATGAATACAGCCGTAAAGGAAGGCCTGGTGAAGGGCGAGCCCGAGGTCTTCGTGAAGAACCGCGAGATCGTCATGGTACCGAAGGACAATCCGGCGAACATAAGGCGGTTCCGGGACGTCGCGAAGCCCGATGTAAAGCTCGTGCTGGCAGGGAAAGATGTGCCGGCTGCCGACTATGCCCTGGAGATACTGGGCAAAGCCAAGGGCGAGTACGGGGCTGACTTCGAGAAGGATGTCCTCTCCAACGTGGTTTCGAGGGAGTCAGACGTTCGGGCATCCGTCAACCGAGTGGTCGTAGGGGACGCCGACGCCACCTTCGGCTACGCCAGCGACTACACCCCGGACATAAGGGACAGGGTAGAGATCGTACGGATCCCGCCCGATTTGAACATCGTCGCGCCCTACCCGATCGCCGCCCTCGAGGATGCAAAAAGCCCCGAGCTCGCGAAGAAGTGGGTCGAACTGGTGAGGAGCGAGGAGGGCCAGGGCGTGCTCCAGAAGTGGAACTTCGAGCCAGCGGCGTGAAGGGACGCGACAAAGTCGGTTCCTCTACTAGACTTCCCCGCGGGAGCGACACGCTCGCTTCCGGCCTAGCCTTGGCCTCCCTCGCGCTGCTCGTCGGCTTCGTAAGCTTGCCCCTGCTTAGCCTCGTGGTCTGGACGGTAGACAAAGGAACCTGGCGGGCGATGGCCTCTCCCGTGGCGGTGGACGCCCTGCTTCTGAGCCTCAGGACCACGGCCATCACGATGGCGATTCTGCTCCTGATTGGGACGCCCGCGGCCTACGTGTTGGCGCGCGCTGAGTTCAGGGGGAGTCGTGTGATCAACACCCTGATAGATATCCCTGTGGTGCTACCGCCGAGCGCGGCAGGCATAGCGCTGTTACTGGCATTCGGGAGGCTAGGCCTTGTGGGACAGTACCTGAACGTCTTCGGGATCACCCTGAGCTTCACGACCGCGGCCGTGGTGATGGCCGAGGTCTTCGTGGCAGCCCCTTTCTACGTCAGGCAGGCCGCGACGGGTTTCGGCGCGGTAGACCGGGCGGTAGAGGAGGCTGCCATGGTCGATGGGGCTGGCCACTGGAGGCGATTCTTCAGAGTTACAATACCCCTGGCTTTACCCGCGCTCGTCGCAGGGGCGCTCACGGCCTGGGCGCGGGCGCTCGGAGAGTTCGGTGCGACGATCATCTTCGCCGGGAGCTTCAGGGGCGTTACTCAGACCATCCCACTGGCCATCTTTGCCGAGTTTCAGAGAGACCTCGACGCCGCCGTGGCGCTCTCCGTGCTCGTCCTGGGCTTCGCTTTCGCCGTGATCCTGGCCGTCAGATGCCTGACCGCGAGATCTACCAAAGACCGGGCATAAGCCCCGGTCTATCTGTGCCTTGCGCCGTTGGTCAGGCTACATCTCCGCCTTCGGTCAGGATCATGACGTCCGTCGCCTTGACCAGGGCGGTAGCCTGCTTGCCTGGTTCGAGGCCGAGCTCGTCGGCGCTCTCCCTGGTAATGAGGGCCACCACGTGATTGTCCCCGACCTGGAGAGTTACTTTGGCCGCCGCTTCTCCCTTTACCACCTCGGTGATGGTGCCTGGCAGTCGGTTACGGGTACTCAGTTGCAATTCGCTCTCCTCTCTCCTTAGCCAGCAGTCCAAGTTGTAGCGCAAGCGCTACCCTGTGGTCTCTCAAGTCTAAACCGGTCAGCTTCTGTATGCGCTCCAGGCGGTACAGCATGCTGTTGCGGTGCAAGAACAGCCGATCTGCGGCCTCGCTCGCGTTGCCGCCGGTCGCGAAGTACACCCTAAGAGTCAGCACCAGGTCGCTCCGGCGCGTCTTGTCGTGCTCTTGTAGGGGTTCTATGAGCGCCCGAAAAGGCTCCAGCGCAGTGCCCTCAGCGAGCTCCCGCAGGAGCGGCCCTATGTCCATTGCCGCCTTTCCAGATAGCGGGAAGGTACGGGGGCCGAATCTAACAGATCCCTCTCCCGCATGCTAAAAAGGACGCATGAACGCTTCCCGATCTGACATGTTCCGCAAGCTGCTCCAGAGGGACCCGAGAAACCCGATGGTCCTCTACTCGCTCGGCAACGAGCTCTTCAAAGAGGGACGCTACAGGGAGGCCAGGGATCACCTCCAGCGCGCGGTCGCGAACAAGCCGGATTACTCTGTCGCCTACAGGATGCTGGGCCGCGCCCACTACGAGCTCCATGAAAATGCCGAAGCCAGGGACATCTTCCTTAAGGGCAGAGAGGTTGCCCAA
The DNA here is from genome assembly GCA_035715885.1 of Rubrobacter sp. Taxonomy (GTDB): domain Bacteria; phylum Actinomycetota; class Rubrobacteria; order Rubrobacterales; family Rubrobacteraceae; genus Rubrobacter_D. The sequence continues at coordinate 12,557 of DASTKM010000075.1, read as the reverse complement.
GGGAACGGCGACCTCCAGACCGTGAAGGAGATAGATGTCTTCTTGCGCCGCTTACAGAAGCGCGAGGTGGGGGAGGGATAGCCCTCGACTCTGCTAACATCCCTGGCGTGTCGGAAGCCAAGGTAGGCATCTTCGTGGACTACGAGAGTCCACTCGCCAGTAGGGTGGCCGGCGACGTCTGGTCAGGCCTCTCCAGGGCCGCGCTGGAAGCGGGGTTCACGAAGACCACGGCGCACTGGGAGAGTCTCAGGGAGCCCCGGATTCCCAGGGAAGATCCTCCCGTGCATGTCTTCGCCATCGGGCAGGACCGCCCAGACGCCATCGACGCCGTCGGCGCGGTCGGCGACCCTGGCGCGCCGCACCTCTACGGTGTGATCGTCGCTGTTCCCAGCAAACCTAGTCCCCTGGCTGGGTCTCTCCTCTATCAGGGCGTCGAGCGCCTGACAAGGACCGGCGTGAAGGCCGGTATGGTTGAACCCGCCCTCCTGCACGCCATTCCTGCAGAGTGCGAGCGCTACGCTCGCCGGCTCCTAGAACGGCTCGGGAGCCCGTAGGGACCACTTGGCCTCCCAGGTCCTGACCGCCCTCCTGGTAACCGGGGCTTTCGCCGCCCTAGCCTACGCGCTTGGGATGATCAGCCCCAGCGGCGCCCTTGGCGGACTTCTGGTAGGGGCCACGATCTACGCCTCCCTGGGTCCACGCGGCTTCGCCGTCCTCGCCCTGTTCGTGATCGGGGGCTCCCTCCTGACCAGGTTCGGCTACGGTAGCAAGCAACGTACGGGCACCGCCCAGGAACACGGGGGACGCCGCAGCGCCCGCAACGCCCTGGCCAACTGCGCCGTCGCCACCCTCTGCGCTATCCTTGCCGCAACAGGGTCGGAGCCCTTTGCCGCAGCCTTCGTCGCCTCCCTCGGCGCCGCCTTCGCAGACACGGCAGAGTCCGAGATAGGCCAGCTCTTCAGCCGCACGCCGCGTTTGATCTCCACCCTCCAAAAAGTCCCGCCAGGCACCGACGGGGCCGTCTCGTTTCCAGGGACACTGGCGGGCGCCGGAGCAGCCGTTCTTACGGCCTTGCTGGGACTCTCCCTCGGAATGCTAGAGACGCCTGCATCCGCCCTCCTCGTAGCGATAGCGGCGTTCCTGGGAACGCTCGCGGATAGCCTGATCGGGGCCCTCTCACCCCGCGCCGGTAACGAGCTGACAAACCTACTCTGCACGCTCGTTGCCGCCCTGCTCGCCCTCATCCTCACCTGAAACACTACCCGTCCCCCAGAACCATTCTTGACAAACCTAGTCAGTCTACTCATAATAAACGGTACTGTTTAGTTTACTCAAATAGGAGGTGCGGTGGTTGCGACATCTGAGGAGCTTGGTCCGAGGGCGAGGGCGAAGCGGGACCAGATCTTGGCCGGCGCGCGGAGGGTGTTTCTGCGCGACGGCTTCGCCGCCTCCAGCACTGATGCCATAGCGGCTGAGGCGAAGGTCTCCAAGAGAACCCTCTACGTATATTACCCGAGCAAGGAGGATCTCTTCGTGGATGTACTTCGGAAGCTCACCATCGAGAACCCCCAGACGCGGGCACTGGAGTCCATGGAGGGGATGTCACCGGAGAACCGAGAAGAGCTACGCCGGGATCTGCTTGAGCTGGCGCAAAAGATTGTCACGACCATGATGCAGCCGGACTATCTCGCGCTGCTCAGGACGACCATCGCGGACATCCACAGGTTTCCGCAGTTGGCCGGACTCTTCCGCGCCACGGTACCCGAGCGAGCCATGAGCAGCTTCGCCGTCTTCATAGAGCGGACCAGGGATCGAAGGGTGATCAGGGAAGACGTGAACGGAGAGGCGGCAGCGCGCATGTTCGTTGGTCCTTTGCTCACATACGCGGTCCTCGACGGCCTCTTTGTCGCCGGAGGACCGCCGCGAAAGCCCACGTCCGGGCGCATCGAAGAGATAGTGGATATGTACGTGGAGGCGATCAGCCCCTGAGGGTGAGAAAGGAGACGCAGATGACGCTCGAAGTCCGGCACGCCACATGCTGTGTGATCGGCTGCGGCCCGGCCGGGGCGATGCTCGGGCTCATGCTGGCGCGCGAGGGGGTCGACGTGCTGGTGCTCGAGAAGCACGGGGACTTCCTGCGGGACTTCCGCGGGGACACACTACACCCCTCGACCATGGAGATAATGGACGAGCTCGGCCTGGCGGAGGGCTTGCTCGACCTGGAGCACACCAAGGCCCCCAGGATCGAAGCCCGCCTCCCGGGAAGGACCGTTACGGTCGCTGACCTCAGCCACCTGAAGACGCGCTACCCGTTCATCACCTTCATGCCCCAGTGGGACTTCCTGGATTACGTGACAGGAGAAGCGAAGCGCTACCCGAACTTCCGCCTGGAGATGAACGCCGAGGCGAAAGACTTGATCCTGGAAGACGGGATCGTACGCGGCGTGCGCTACGAGACACCCCAAGGTCCCTGTGAGGCGCGGGCACTCCTCACGGTCGCCGCCGACGGACGGTCCTCTCCCTTCAGAGAGCAGACCGGCCTGAAGATGGTCAGGACCTCTCCGCCCATCGACGTGCTCTGGTTCAGGCTCTCGCGTCGGGATGGAGACCCCGAGGATACCTTCGGGTATGCTGGAGGCGGGCGTTTCATGGTCGTTATAAACCGCGGCGAATACTGGCAGATCGCCTACGTAATCAGGAAAGGCGACTACCAGAAAGTGCGCGAGGACGGTCTGGAAGACTTCCGAAGATCCGTCGGCGAGACGATCCCAGATCTCGCCGATCGTACATGGGAGTTGCAAGATTGGGAGGCCGTAAAGCTTCTCTCTGTGCAGGCTGACCGGCTGCGGCGCTGGCACAGGCCAGGGCTACTGTGCATCGGGGACGCCGTGCACGCCATGTCTCCCGTCGGCGGCGTCGGCATCAACCTCGCCATAGCAGATGCGGTCGCCGCGGCGAATGCCCTAGCGGGACCGCTTGGGGAAGGGCGCGTACATTCGCGCGACCTGATAGCGGTGCAGCTCAGGCGCGAGCTACCGACCCGAGCGATACAGGCCTTCCAGTCCTTCGCCCAGCGGCGTGTTGTCTCCTCGTCCCTCGGCCCGGATGGGGCGCCTTCGATACCCGTACCAGCGAGGATGCTCTTGAGTTTGCGCCCGGTGCGAGATCTTGCGGCCCGCATCATCGCTTTCGGCATCTGGCCCGAGCACGTAAAGCGCCAGGACGCCTCAGAGAGGATCGGCCGGACGCAGGTAGCAAGAAAGGAGTCGGTGGAATGAACACGTTTAGAATGCTCGCGAGCCCGAGGGTTTGGGGTCCCATTCTCGGTGTGGTCGTGGTTCTTGCCCTGATCTTCTACGCTTACCTGGCCGCCGTCGCAAGCCCTCAGGAGAACCTCAAGGACCTGCCAATCGCCCTTGTAAACGAGGACAGAGGTGCAGACCTCGCAGGAGAGGATGTCAACCTGGGCGACCGCGTTGTCGAGAATGTCACGAATCCGGACTCGCCGGCAGCAGGCACAGTCGATTGGGTGCGTCCTGACACCCGCAGCGAGGCGCTGAAGGCCATCGGCAACGGCGACTACTACGGCGCAATCGTGATCCCCGAGGACTATACGCAGCGGATCTCCGGCCTGGCCGGCCCGCCGAGGTTACCCATAGCCGTAGTAGTCGAGGACCAGGGGGCGGAGATCAACGGCCGGCCTGTAGAGCTCGGTGGGGAGGTGGCGAACACGATCACTTCTCCCGACTCCCCGGCCCCGGATTTCGTGCAATGGGAGCGGCTCGAGGGCCGCGGCGAGGCCAAAAAGAGTCTCGAAAGCGGCGAGTACTACGCTGCGATCGTGATCCCGAAGAACTACTCGCAGCATCTGGTGAGCCTGTCCGGTCCGCCGGTGGGTGTGCCTCCTTTGGCGCAGCCACCTGTACTCGAGCCTGCTGAGATCGAGTTGTTGACGAGCCCTGCGGTAAGGCCCTCTACTACGGCCCAGATCGAGAACGCCTTCACCGGCATCGTCGGCGGGGTCTCTGGCGCGACGAGCGAGCAAATATTTGAAGGGCTCTCGGAGCAGGGTGTGCCCGTGCCACAGGGGGCCGGGGCGGTGATCTCCGACCCCGTCAAAGGGAACGTCTCCGAGGCCGACGTATCCGGTGAAGCCGGGCCGCTTCCCAAGGCCCCTGAGCCGGCCCGGATCGAGGTGTTCACGAATCCTTCGGCCGGGCAGGCTGTCGCGACACCCGTACGGACCATCTCCACAGGGATCGGGGATGCGGTCTCGATGGCGACGAGCGAGCGGCTCTCCTCGGCCGCAGCGGAGCAGGGGGCGCAACTTACGCCCGAGGTCGCAGCCGTGATCGGCGACCCTGTAAGGGCCGACGTCACTGAGGCGCAGCCGGTCGGACCCGATTCTGGTAACGGCCAATCGCCTTTCTTCCTCGCGTTTCTTGTCAACCTCTCGGGCCTGATCGGCGGCGCGGTCATCTTCTTCCTCGCCGGCGGCGCCGCCGAGCGGATGGAGGGGCTGGGCCTACGCCCTTCCCGCACGGGATTGTGGACGGTACGGCTCGGGCTAGTATTCGGTTTGCTCATAGCCGGGGCCGAGCTGTTGGTCGCGTTCGGCCTTCTTGGCGTCGAGCACGAGGCGAGCACGGCGCAGGTGTGCCTGTTCCTCACGCTCGCCACGACGGCTGCCGTGTCCGTGACCATGCTCTTCGCGGTGGCGTTCGGGCCCGCAGGCATAGCCATCAGCGCGGTTTTGAACGTGATCCTTGGCCTCGTCTCCTCTGGAGGCCTCGCGCCCCTTGAGGCTCTCCCACCCTTCTACCAGGCGTACGCCGACTGGCTGCCCCTGCGCTACGTTATCGACGGGCTCCGCTCCCTGCTCTTCTACGACGGCTCCCTGGACGCAGCTCGCCTGGAAAGCGGTTGGAGAGATTCCCTGTGGTTCTTCGGTGGGGGCGGGAGATCCGAAGCCGCAGGCCTCGAGGATGCCGTGTGGATGATCGGCGCGTACCTGGCGGTTGCCGCCGTGCTCGGGTACCTGATCTCGTTGTTCCGTGACGTGTTCGCCCGGCGCGGACGTAAAGAGGCCGGGAGAGTTGCTGAGACGGCAGGGTAGAACTCTCGCCGAGAGGTACTTACTTGCCGCCCGGAGTGGCTTCCGGGCGGCACCCTCCTTTTGTAAAGGCCATACCTGATGCTATATTTAGTGTATGTGCGCCAGGGATCACAAGATTCAGAAGTCGGACTCCCGACTATAAAGCCCTGCGCGGATTTCCCCTGATCTAGAATCACCCCAAGCACTTAACAGAAGGAGTCTCTCGTGAGCGAGACGAAACAGAGAAAGACATACGATCCCACGGACCTCGAACGCCGCTGGCAGGAGCGGTGGGCCGAGAGCGGCCTGTACAAGACCGAGGAGGACGAGAGCAAGCCCAAGCACTACGCGCTCACGATGCTCCCTTACCCGAGTGGTGATCTGCACGTCGGGCACTGGTACCCAATGACGCCCTCGGACACCAGAGCGCGCTTTATGCGGATGAACGGCTACAGGGTGTTCTTCCCGATAGGCTTCGACGCCTTCGGGCTGCCCGCCGAGAACGCAGCGATCCAGAGGGGCATACAACCCCGCGAATGGACCTACGCGAACATCGAGCAGATGCGCGGCCAGCTCAAGCAGATGGGCGCGATGTTCGACTTCGACTCCGAGGTCGTGACCTGCGACCCCGAGTACTACCGCTGGAACCAGTGGTTCTTCGTGAAGTTCTTCGAGAAGGGTCTGGCGTACCGTAAGGAAGCCCCTGTCGACTGGTGCCCGAAGGACAACACGACGCTGGCCCGCGAGCAGGTGGTGGGCCCAGACAGGCGCTGCGAGCGGTGCGGGACGCCGGTCATCAAGAAGAACCTGCCGCAGTGGCTCTTCAAGATCACGGACTACGCCGAGGAGCTCCTCGACTTCTCGAACATAGACTGGCCCGAGCGGGTCGAGACGCTGCAGCGAAACTGGATCGGGCGCTCTGAGGGGACCGAGATCAGGTTCGAGATCGAAGGCTACGGCCCCGTCGAGGTCTTCACTACCCGACCAGATACGCTCTTCGGCGCCACGTTCTTCGTTATGAGCCCGGAGCACCCGGCGGTCGAGAAGATAACGACCCCGGAGCAGGCCGAAGAGGTGCGCGCCTACGTCGAGAGGGCCGCCAGGATGAGCGAGATCGACCGCACCGACGTGACGAGGGATAAGACCGGCGTGTTTACGGGGGCTTACGCGATCAACCCGGCCAATAGAGAAGAGATCCCCGTCTACATCGCCGACTACGTCCTGATGGGCTACGGTACTGGCGCGATCATGGCCGTCCCAGGCCACGACGAGCGAGACTTCGAGTTCGCAAGGAAGTACAGCATCCAGATAAGGACCGTGATAACGCCGCCGGACTGGGACGGCGAAGCGCTGGAAGTGGCTTACGCCGGCGAGGGCACGATGATCAACTCAGGCAAGTTCGACGGCACCCCGAGCACCGAGGGCAAAGAGAGGGTGACGGCCTGGCTCGAGGAGCGCGGTGCCGGGAAGGCTACGGTCACCTACAGGCTTCACGACTGGTTGATCAGCCGCCAGCGCTACTGGGGGACCCCGATCCCCATAGTCTACTGCGACGAGTGCGGCATCGTACCAGTCCCCGAAGAGGACCTGCCGGTCCTGCTCCCAGAGGAATCCGAGTTTATGCCGACGGGAGAATCGCCCCTCAAGCTCGACCCTGACTTCTACAACACCGAGTGTCCCAGTTGCGGCGGCCCGGCAACGCGCGAGACGGACACTATGGATACCTTCGTGGACTCATCGTGGTACTGGTACCGCTACCTCTCGCCGCACTACGATGAGGGGCCTTTCGATCCCGAGCGCGGAGAGAAGTGGCTCCCCGTCGACCAGTACACCGGCGGCATCGAGCACGCCATTTTGCACCTGCTCTACGCCCGCTTTTTCACCAAGGTCATGAGGGATCTTGGTCTGGTTGACTTCGACGAGCCTATGACCAGCCTTCGCAACCAGGGGAACATACTCGGACCCGACGGGCAGAAGATGAGCAAGAGCCGAGGCAACGTGGTCAACCCGCAGGAGTACGTAGACCGCTTCGGCTCCGATGCTCTCCGGGGTTTCCTGATGTTCATCGGTCCGTGGAACGAGGGCGGTCCCTGGGACGGCAAGGGCATAGAGGGTGTCTCGCGCTGGCTCAGGCGCGCCCTCTCGCTCGTGACAGGAGGGGACTCCTCTGGCGGCGAGGCAGATCCGACGGAGCTGGAGCGCCGGACGAACCGCCTGATCAAGAAGATCACAGAGGACCTCGAAGCCTTCCGCTTCAACACGTCCATCGCCGCGCTCATGGAGCACACTAACTACCTTCTCGCGGTAAGAGGCCGCGTCGGGGACGACGAGTGGCACGAAGCCTTGCGGACCTTCGTCACGGTCCTCAGCCCGTTCGCGCCGCACCACGCCGAGGAGACGTGGGCCGCGATGGGGGAGGAGTACTCTGTGCACGAGCAGGCGTGGCCAGGCTATGAGGAAGACCTGATCCAGGCTCAGGAGATAACGCTCATAGTCCAGGTCAACGGCAAACTGCGCGACCGCATAGAAGCCCCAGCAGATATCTCCGAGGAGGCGGCCAGAGAGCTGGCACTGTCGAGCGCCAGGGTCCGTCCTCACCTCGAAGGCAAAGAGCTCCGCAAGAGCATCTACGTGCCAGGCAGGCTCGTCAACCTCGTCGTAGGATAGCGGTCCAGGAACCCCGCGCCGCTGCGAGAGAGACTCGGAAGACTATGCGATGCTGTTGTAGGCGTAGGGTGAAGCAGTGTACCTTGCGTAACTTCAGGAAGATGGGTGAAGAAGTAGCCTGTGCAGGAGCGAGAAAGAGGTGCCGACTTTAACTCCAAGTTCACGCGAAGGAGGTTCCTCACGCGAAGGAGGTTCCTGCAGGCCGCCGGTGGCGCCGCCGCGTGGGTTGCGCTGGGCGGCACCCTGGGCTGCGATCCGGCCCCACGCGCCCGGGCGACCGCCGCATCCGCACCGGCGGGACAGGCATGGAACTTCCGCTCGCGTCCGGATCTCCACCCGCCGGTCATCCAGGTGACCAAGCAGGCGCGCGATACTGCTCCCGGCTATATCTTCATCGCTCCGAAGAACGGGCCCGAGGAGGCCGGTCCGGGGCAGGACGGATGCATGATCCTGGGCAACGACGGACAGCCCGTTTGGCTGCGCCTCTTGCAGAACGAGGATATGGATGTGATGAACTTCAAAGCGCAGACATACAAGGGAGAGACGGTGCTCACCTGGTGGGAGGGACTCCATACAGGATACGGCCAGGGCGAGTACGTGATCCTCGATAGCTCCTACCGCGAACTAGCCCGGTTCGGCGCCGGCAACGGCTACCAGGGGGACCACCACGAGTTCCTCATCACGCCCGAGGATACGGCCCTGATCACGATCTACAACAGGTTGCCCAGAGACCTCGTTTCGGAGGGCGATCCCTTAGACGGTTATGTGCTCGACGGGATAGCCCAGGAGCTGGACATCGAGACCGGCGAGGTGCTCTTCGAGTGGCACAGCCTGGAGCACGTCGGCCTAGATGAGTCTTATACCAACCACTTCGACTACTTCCACATCAACTCCATAGACGTATTCGATAAGGATCACCTGCTCATCTCCTCCCGCTCGACCTCTACCGTGTACAAGGTCGACCGAAAGACGGGCCAGGTCGTGTGGCGGCTCGGCGGGAAGAAAAGCGACTTCGAGATGGGTCCTGGTACCAGAACCACCTTCCAGCACGACGCCCGTCGCCAGAGAGACGGTACTATCACCATCTTCGATAACGGCAACGTAAACCGAGTAGATCAGTCCCGCGGCATAGTGGTCGAGGTCGACGAAGCTAAAATGAGTGCCAGCCTGATGCGTGAGTACACCCACCCCGACAGGTTGCTCTCTGATACCCAGGGCAACGTACAGGTATTGCCGAAAGGCAACGTCCTTGTAGGCTGGGGAAGCGCGCCGTTCTTCTCTGAGTTCAATCATCATGGCGAGCTGCTTTTCCACGCCGCCTTCCCAACCGAGGGCGAGACTTACAGGGCCTTCCGTTTCCCGTGGAGTGGGCAACCTACCGACGACCCTGCCATCGCCGCCGAGCTCGGAACCGAGGATAAGGTAACCATCTACGCCAGCTGGAACGGCGCTACAGAGGTAACCACCTGGCAGGTGTTGGCCGGGAGCGCCCCAGATCAACTAGAACCCCTCGCATCAGCTCCCCGTCAGGGCTTCGAGACCGTGATCACAGTACGCACCACCGAGTCCTATGTCGGTCTGAACGCCACGAACGGCTCGGGTAAGGTGCTCGGTACCACCAACGCAATCAAGCTGGAGGACCGTACCTAGCCTTCAAGTATCGACGGCAAATCTCATCTGCTCATCTTATGTAAGCTAGGCAAAAAGTGGGCAGTTTGCCATACATAAGAAACAGGTCGGCTAGTTCGCCGTCCGCCGGTCTTCAGGGATGTCGAACTCTTTGGCGAGAGACTCGGGCAGCACCTTGCCGACATACTCGCTGGTACGTCCTGGTCCGTTCTCCTTGGGCCGGTACAGGTACCAGTAAGGGCCGTGAAGCTCTCCGCTGGCGCACTTCTTGCAGCCTTTCTTGCCGCATTTGACGCGTTCCAGTTCAAGGTAGCGCTTGTTTTGGGCCTTCTTGCTGGCTGCGGATCGACGCTGTTCGAGTTTCTGTCGCCGCGCCGTTGCGCGCTCGCGTTGTAAGTCGGAGATCATGGCCGAGATCTCCTGGAACTCCGCCGGATCCAGCCCCTCCAACCACTCCCTGGTTACCCGCTCCGATTCCATCACACCTTCCACACCAGCTAACTTATGTACACATTATCACAGGAGTTCTCCGTACTGTACATAAGACCTACTCCAGCCAGTATAGCGCGCTTCTGATTGGTCGAACCAACAAGGTAGAGAATCGCCTGTTAGTCCAGTTCTGTTCCCAGAGAACATCATGAAACCTCCTAAAACCGTTCGGCCAACTGGGCCCGCCACTCCGGCGCCTCGAACGACTCTGCGTAGTAGCGGGTATCACGCCACATCTTCCCGTCTTTGAGCTCGATGATCAGCACGACGGTAAACACCTGTCCCTCGCCGTAGTCGTTGACGCCCTCGATGACCCACAGGCCCTCTCTGACGACCACCCTTCCTAGCTGAATGGTTGGGGGAGCGGGGTAATCCTCCTGAAACTGCCTCATCTTCTCCCGGCCCCTGATGCGCTCTCCGGACTGGGGCATCTCCATTACGTAGTCCTCGTGGCGTATCTCGTATTCCGCTTCGGCGCTTAGATCGGAAAAAAGTTCGGCGAGGAAGTGGCGCACCTGTTGCTCGTCCAACTCTTCGAGATCGGGCACCCGTTGCTGATCCATCTGTCCTTCTCCTGCGGCAGTTGCGGTGAGGCCGGCTAGTCCTCGAAGAGGGACCCGAGACCGCCGCCTCCACCGCCTTCGCCGGCGTGGGAATGCTCGGGGACGGCAGCGCCTTCCGAGGGCTGTATGAGGACCCAGCCTGCCCCCTCGAAAGCTACCTGGAACGACTCTCCGCTGCCGCGTCCGGTGAAGGTCTTGAAGGAGACGTCGCTCCTTACGCCCGTCCTCACACCGCCGCTCCAGGCGATGGCTGATTCGGGGTCGGCGAAGGTTGGGGTCGAGGTGTCGAGGAGTACGGGCTCCCCGTCCGAGGTGAGGGCGACCTTACCTGTGCCTTCCAGGACGACGTTGAAGAGGCCGCCTGCGAGACGGCCGGCGCCTTCGACCCGCCTTATGTCCCAGTCGATGCCTGGTTCGAAGGCGAGGATGTTGTCACCGTTGACGATCATGCGCTCGTTCTGGAGGTCCAGGACCATGATCTTGCGTTTGTCCTGCGCGAGGAACAGCTCGCCCGTCCCGTTGGCCGCCATTAGCTTGACGCCCTCGCCCGTGACGGCCTTCTTGAAGAGACGTCCCAGGCCGCCGCTCTTGTGCTCGAAGCGGACGTCGCCCTGGTAGGCGACCATCGATCCGAGCTTGGCCTGGATCTGGTCGTTCTCCAACCGCACCTTGAGCATCGCCGAATTCTGCAGCGTGAACCGCCCCTCCGGCGTAACCTCCCGAAACTGCTCCAGGTTCGTCTCACTCACCGCGCTACCTCCCTTTCCGATCGAAGTAAACGATACTACCTGGGTACGAAGCGCCCGTCCAGAAGTTTCCTAGAACATCCTGCCACCCGGCGGGACCCGGTGATCTGGGGAGAGCAGCACCACGTCCTCATTCCCGTCAGGTACGCCGAGGACGAGCACCTCGCTCTCGAAGCCTGCGATCCTCTTAGGCGGAAAGTTGAGCACAGCGACGACCTGCCGACCAACGAGTCCCTCAGGCTCATAGTGCGCCGTGAGCTGGGCGCTGGTCTTCCTGGTCCCGACCTCCGGTCCGAAGTCCACGATGAGTTTTATCGAAGGCTTCCTGGCTTCGGGGAAAGGTACGGCCTCGACGATCGTGCCGACCCGTACATCCACCTTCTCGAAGTCTTCCCAGCTTATGTAAGGCAATCGGGGCTCCTCCTATGTCTAGAGGCTACAGGTATCAGCAAGCTGTTTCGAGAACCGGCGCAGTCCCGGATCCAGGTATATACCTGTAGCCTGACACCTGATAACTATTGCGGATGATTCCTGACCTCGAAGAGCTCTCTCACGACGTGGAGGTTGAGTTTCCCCGGCAGGAAGGTATCGCGTGACCACTGCGCGGGACGCCCGTCTATCAGGTACATGGTCTGGATCAGCGAGAGAGCTGCGGAATGGACTTTCAGGCCGAGTTTTTCACCGAGATGGTCTCCCGGACTGATCATGACGGCCTCGATGGACATCTGACTGTAGCCCACGGGCACACCTTCGGAGACCAGGAGATCCAACAGCATAGCGTCAGGGCGGAACCGTTCCCTGACGTCGTCAACCCCGATAATGTTCTCGACCACAACGTCAACCATCCACGCGGCCGGCCTACCTTCGATGAGCAGGACGCGCGAGACCCTGGCGAGCAGCGTACCTCTGGCGACCTCCAATGCCGCAGCCTCATCCGGCGAGGCACCGACGGCCACTATGGTCAGGTCCGAGCTACCGAGCTCAAGCCCCAGCCTTGCAGCGTGGACCGTGTAAGTCTCCAGCCGCTCCAGGCCTGCCGAGAGCCGCGCTCCTTCCGGTGGCCGCACTAGGAACGTCCCGCTACCCTGGCGCCGCTCCAGCAACCCCCGTTCTACGAGTCGCGCCAGCCCGGCCCGTACCGTTATCCGCGAGACGCCCAGAGCGTCGACCAACTCGGTTTCGGGCGGTATGCGGTCCCCGGCTCTGTAGCGACCCTGCAACGGAAGATCCTCGATGCGCCGCTCGACCTGGAGGTAGAGTGGAGCCCCTTTCCTCGGTCCCGCGTTTAGCGGACTAGGCCCGATCTTCCACCCTTTCTCTCGATCGAAACGTCTGACACACCCCGAAATGCTACCCGACAGACCGCCG
>DASTKM010000074.1:0-2487 GCA_035715885.1 Rubrobacter sp. | reverse complement strand
CGGCCTGCCCTGGATAGCGGGCTCGAACACGTTTATCACGGGGCACGCCCTCGGCTTCCCACGGACCAGGGTGCCCTACGTCTTCTATAAGCTCAAGAAGATGAGACCAGGTGATGAGATCCTCATCGAAGACAAGGAAGGGAAAAAGTACACGTTCAGGGTCTACGACTTCATGACCGTCGAGCCAAACGACTACTGGGCGATCTACCCCGTGGAGGGCAAGACCGTAGTCTCGCTCCAAAGTTGCACCCCAATACCGACGTTCGAGAATCGCCTTATAGTGCGCGGCGAACTGGTTTCTTAGCTTGTCAGCATTTCAGCTATTTGCGTTCGGGAGTCTTTGCTGACTTGCTAAAATGCGCGGGTTGAGGAAGGCCTGAACCTTCCTCAACCCGCTACATGGCGTTCTATGGCGTCGTGGGCGGCGTTGATCTCTGCCGTTACGCGCTCGGCACGTAGTCGCTTCTCCGGATCGGAGAAGCGATCCGGGTGGAAGCGCTTGACCAGCTCTCTGCGTTTCCTATCTACTTCTTCCATGGAAGCACTGGGGACGAGGCCGAGCCTGTCGTAGGCGGCCAAGACGTTGGGCGGGTATTTCCTTGGGGAGAATGTGGTGGTCGCGGACCGCCATCCCCAGGTCTGTTCTGCGGCCGCCTCTTGTGCGGCGCGGCGCTCCTCCGCCTTGCGCCACTCCTCTGAGGCGCCTTTCCAGGCAGCTTCGAAGGCTCCTCTCAGGGCCTCGCTACGCTCGCGCCCTGTACGGAGCCTTTCGCGGAAGCGCTCGTCTTCCTGCAGGCTGGAGACGAAACCCTGGGCGAGGCGCCCCAGGCGGCGCGGGATGCTCACTGTTCCTTTTTATCCCCTGGTTCCAAGTAGTCTTCGGAGTCCGAGAGCGGGCCTGGACGGCGCAGAACCTGGGTGTCGTCTTCCTCCTCGTCTTCCACGCCCTCCATGACCTGCGTCTCTTCACCGGCGGCGGGTGGTTCGTCCGCCTCTTCCTGTGGCAGACCGAAGAAGTCGCGCACAATGTCTATGTTATCGAGGCCGGCCTCGGCGGACGAGATCTTCCTCTCTTCTTCGGAGACGCCGAAGTCTCTGGCTTCGCGCGCCTTGCGTATCTCGTCTTCGAGGTTCCGGATCACCTCTTCGGTCTCGTCCTTGAACCGCTGTATACGATTCTCGCTCAAGTCTATCTCTGAGTTGAGCTTGGACTCCCTGGCCCTCGTGGAGGTCTCCAGCTCCGCGATGTCTATACCCGCCGCCTCGAGCGTCCCACGTACGATGCGCACGGCGGCAGGTCTCGGCACCTCAGGAGGGAGGTTCCTGATGACCTCGGCGGCCCGCTCGACGGTGAATCCGTGCGCCGCCAAACCTTCCGACTCGTCTGTCCCCGGCATACCGATCTCCTCCGAGGCGTAGATAGAGGTCTCCTCGCCCTCGGTGCTCCCCGCGAACACCCTGGAGAAGAAGCTCTGCCGCGACGTGTTGCGATCCTCGTTCATCTCGCCGACATCCTTTCCGTAGCGGGTAGGGTCTCGACGCGCCTCGTCACCTCATCTAGTCCGTGGCGGAAGTAGGCGATCCGCTCTTTGAGCCGCGCGAGGCCAGGGTCTTGCGGCCCAGAGACGAGACTGTCGTCCAGGGCCAGCAACTCTCCACGCAGATTCCCGAGCAGGCTCTCTGCACTCTCGAGCTGGGCGTTGATCATGCTGATGCCGCCGAGCACATCGTCGTAGCCTGCGAGCTCCCCGCGGCGTCCCTGGAGCGCGCTCTCGAACGACGTCCGCATGGGCGACCCTGGCTCCAGATGCGAGAGATCCTTCTGCAGTTCCTTTATGCGACCGTGGATAGAATGCCGGTCCACGCTCTCCAGATGCCTCCTCAGTGCCGCCCGACGTCGCGCCAGTCGCGCTGCGTCCTCGACTTCGCCGATGATGGTGAAGATATCCTCGTCCAGAAGCGGCCTGCACTCCTCGGGCAGAAGCTCCCAACTCTCCAGCAGCCCGTCCTGCAGGGCGACAAGCCGCTTCATCTGCGACGCCGCGATGCGATCCTCCCTCGCCACTCGGCCAAGCTCTCCCCTGTTGTGCCTGGCCCGGCTCAAAAGCTCCTTGCGCCTATTCTCTCGCCTGTCGAGGAGCCGACGGCCTGTAACAAAGGCCCCGATGCCTAGCAGGCCGGCGAGGATGTAAGAGGATTCGAGAGCCGCAAAGGTTCCGAGACCTGCGAAGGTAGCGAAAGGGGCCAAGCGTAGCATCAGCCGCCGCGAGAGGTTCTTTCTACTGTCCACGCGGTCCCTCCTCGGTCTCCTCGGGCTGAGGCTTCGCTGTCTCCTCGGTTGGCGCAGCCTCGATCGGTTCTGGCTCGCGCAGGCCCATCTGGACCTCCATCATCTCGAGCTCCCGCTCGGCGTCGAGCCGCTTTATGTCGATCTCGGCCGCCGCTATCTGGCGCTCGGTCTCACTGGTGCCGAGCTCGCCTACGGCC
>DASTKM010000073.1:0-4893 GCA_035715885.1 Rubrobacter sp. | reverse complement strand
GTTACACTCAGACTTCTGCCGTATAACTATACGGTTGTCGACAGGAGGTGGGACCCGTAGAGTTTTCTGTAGAGACGGCGCGGGAGTTGTTACTCGCGGCGCAGGGGTTGGGTTCCGTGCCGGAGCGTGCCACGAAGGACGATGTTCGGGGGATCATCCGGCGGATGGGGGTGTTGCAGATCGACTCGATCTCCGTCGTCGCGCGCAGTCCCTACCTGGTGTTGTGGAGCAGGCTAGGTTCCTACGAGCCGCGCTGGCTGGACGAGCTTCTGGCTGAGGGGGTGCTGTTCGAGTACTGGTCGCACGCGGCGTGCTTCATCCCGATCGAGGACTACGGTCTGTACCGGCGGCTCATGATAGAGGGAGGGGAGAAGACCAGGAGCTGGATGCAGGCTCATCACGAGGAGATCGAGCACGTGATGGAGCGCGTCAGCGAGAATGGTCCCGTGCGCGTCGCGGAGTTCGCCCGCACCGACGGGAAGGCAGGAGGCTGGTGGGAGTGGAAGCCCGAGAAGCGGGCACTGGAGCACCTGTTCGCCGCAGGAGAGCTCATGATCTCCCGTCGCGAGAACTTCCACCGCGTCTACGATCTGCGCGAGCGCGTGCTCGCTAAAGCGCTGCCAGATTGGGAAGACGCCCTCGCGCCGAACGAACAAGAGGTGCGACGGGCGCTGGCTCTCAAGACGGTACGCGCGCTCGGCGTTGCGTTGGCCCGCTGGGTTCCTGACTACTTCCGCACACCCAAGAAGGGTGTCTCCGGACTACTCGAAGAGCTGGCCGACGAAGGCTCACTCCTTCGGGCCAGGATCGAGGACGAGCCTGCCTACTTGCACCCCGATAACGCTGGGCTGGCCGAGGAGATCCTATCGGGCGGGTTGCGGTCTTCTGTCACGACCTTGCTGTCCCCGTTCGATCCTGTGGTCTGGGATCGGGCGCGGGCTCTGGAGCTCTTCGGCTTCGAGTACAAGATCGAGGTCTACACTCCGGCGGCCCGCCGCAGGTACGGATACTACTCCCTCCCGATACTCCACAGCGGCTCCCTCGTGGGCAGGCTCGACGCCAAGGCCCACCGTAAGCAGGGAACTTTCGAGGTCAAGTCGATCCACCTGGAGCCGGACATGCCGGTGAACGACGACCTCGTCTCCGAGCTCGCCTACGCTCTGCGTGATTGCGCCGGCTGGCATGGAACGCCCGAAGTGCTGGTCCGCCGGTCGGATCCTACGGAACTCACAGAGCCGCTCCGGCTCGCGCTCGATGGCGGTGCCGTACCGAGATCCGCGAAGACAACCTAGCCACGACGAAGTCGGCAAAATCGTCGTCCGCACCGGCGGAATCCGAGGATGGGAACCAGGTGGTTTGTGCGTACACTTCCATTGTGTTTGAAGGCGTGAGCTTGCAAAGGAGGACAATGGGCAAAGGAGTCAATCCCATCCCGGAGGGTTTTCACACCGTTACGCCGTACATGACGATCAAAGACGCGTCAGACGCCATCGAGTTCTACAAGGAGGCGTTCGGGGCGACGGAGATTTTTCGCTGGGCGGACCCGGACGGGCGCGTCCGGCACGCGGAGGTCGTGATCGGCGACTCGCCGATTATGCTCACCGATGAGGCGCCCGAATTCGGTATGGCCGGCCCGCAATCGCTAGGCGGCTCGCCAGTACACGTGTTCCTCTACGTAGAGGACGCGGACGCGGTGTTCGAGAGGGCGATCGAGGCAGGGGCGACGGAGCTGATGCCGGTCGAGGACAGCGAAGATGGCGACCGCCGCGGCGGGGTGACGGACCCCTTCGGGCACGTCTGGTATATCGGCACGCACGTCGAGGACATCTCCCGCGAGGAACTCCAGAAACGGTACGATGCTATGGTGAACCAATAGCCGCAAGCATCGCCTTGACCACCCGCACTAAGCGGCCGGAGCTCTAGTTACGCGACCTTCTCGTCCCAGGCGATGTGGTAGTCGTGCATCCATGCGAGGGATTCACCGCTAGCAACGCGCTTGAGGATCAGGGGCATCATCATGTCGCGCAGCACCCGGGCGACGGGGCCTGCGGCTTTGCTGTTGCTCGTCCTCGCCCCATGCGCGACGATGCGTTCCACCCTGGTCCTGCGGAGCCGCTCGTAGGCGGCGAAGGCTTGTCCTATATCGGGCAGGTCGCGCAGGCACCTGGCGAGCACGACGGCGTCCTCTATGGCCATAGACGCGCCCTGTCCCGAGGAAGGAGCAGTGGCGTGCGCCGCGTCCCCGATGATGACCAGCGAACCCTTATGCCAGGTTGGGACGGAGGGGAGGTCGTAGGTAGCCCACCCGGCGAGTTCTCCGGGGGTGGAACGGATGATCTCGACGGCCGGTGTGGCGTCTCCGGCGAAGAGGTCCATCAGCATCTCCCTCCACTGCTCGGTTCCGATGGCGGCGAGCTCCGCCCTTGTCGGCTCGTCGGCCCGGGGAGGGTTGGCGAACCACCAGACCTCGCCTGAGGGATGAACCGCGTAGCCGAAGAACGCCCGCTTGCCAAAGACCATCCGGAACGTGCCAGGTTCGGCCAGGACACGCACGTCGCGGGCGTATCCTCCGATGTTGAGCACCGGGATGTAGCGGGCCCCGGGCGCCGACGTATCGATGATGCGGCGGGTGCGGGAGTGGATGCCGTCGGCCCCGATCAGGAGGTCTCCCACGGCCTCGGTACCGTCCTCGAACCGCGCCGTTACGCTGCCGTCAGGCGTAGTCTCGGCATCTACGAGCCGCTTGCCGTACTCGACGCGAGCGCCGCGCCTGACCGCCTCGTCGCGCAGTGTCCGGTAGAGGTCGGCCCGCTTGAGGGTCTGGCTGACCGTGCCATCGGGCAGCTTCCCGCCGAGGGGGACCTCGCCGAGGTGCTTGCCGGTACCGTTCTGGATCGTCATGCGCGGCGTGGGGAAGCCCTCGGCCAGCACGAGGTGGTGGGCGTCTATGGCGTGCAGGGCGTCCATGCCGTTGCTGGCGAAGGTGAGGAAGCCGCCGGCGCCGTCCGCGCCGCCCGCATACGCCTCGTAGACGACAGAGTCTATTCCAGCTTGCCTTAGCGCCATCGCGGCCACCGGACCGGCGACGCCGCCGCCGATGATCAGGGCCCTCTTCGCGCGTCTCATGCGTCCTCCTTTCCCGGCGCGAAGGTACGCCAGAGCCTGTCGCTGACAGCCCAGAGTAGGAACGTGGCCGCGTTGCTGCCTATGGGACGAACGCGGCTGTTATGGAACGCGGCAAAGCGCCATTCGGCGCCCTCGCGCACGGCGACGAGGGTCTGGATCGAATCCCGTTCCGGCGAAGGCCTCGTCTTGCCGCGCATAACCGTGCCTCCGGTCGCATGGACGAGGGCAACGTCAGGGCTCGGGAATTTGATGCTAAGGACGCGGCCCGTGAGGCGTGTGCCCTTGAGGAACTTGTCGAAGAGTCGTTGGTGTGATGCGGAGATCTCCCGGCGTCCCCTGGTGCGCGTCCCGTCGAAAGCTACATAGTCGGCGTCCTCGGTGAAACGGGAACCGTAAGCCTCGCCGTCTCCCCTGCCCCAGTCATCGAGGAGCAAACCGAACAGCTCCCTGATGGCCGCCTCGTCCGCGTGCCGCGCTCCGATTGTGCGGGTGGTTTGGTCGGTCATTGTCGAATACCTTCCTTCGTCAAAAGGGATCGGGTCAGAGATCCCTGGCTGCGTTCCGCGGAGCGCTTCGACCTGTTATCCTTGGAAATACACGCCTCGTGTAACGGGTCTCGCCCTGCGCGGTCCTGTCTACTCGGGGATTACGACCTCCGGCATGAGGTGTTGCAGCACCCCGCCGGGGGTCCTCTTTATTCAGATCACGGCCCAGCCTCCTCCACCCGGAACACCGGACATCGGGACGCCAGCGCTTCGAACTCTTGTGGAGTGCCGGAGATACCGTAGAGTTGCCGAAAAAACTGGACTCCATGTGGCACCCTGTTCGGGAACTCACGCAAGACGGGGGCGCGCTCCTGGAGCGGCAACTCCATAAGGTTTACCCGCTCTTGCTCTCGGCCTCGCGCCAGGATCCCCCACCCCGCAACCCGCGCGTTCTTGACCCAGTCCGCTTCTTCGAGGCCGGCGATGATGTAGCGTTCGCCTTCCACCATCAGCGGTGAAACCGGAGTCGTACGCAGCTGGCCACTCTTGCGGCCAGGCACTGCCAGCAGCCGCATGGTGCCGATCACTACCCCGCGGCGCTGCAAGGCCACGATCACAGGATTGGCGAGCTTGAGCCATCGGGGTAGTCCGGCTCTCTCAGACATCACTCTCCACCCTCGCCATGCCCCTCATGGAGGGCGCGCCACTCCGACAGACTGCCCAGCCTTCCGGCTTCGATCTCCTCTACTATCTCGCGCACCCATCCCAGTTCGGCCTCCCGCAACATCAACTCGTGCTCCGACTCTACGAGGAATAGGCGTGGTAGGTTCCACTGCTCCATGGCGGTGGCCAGACGGGATCTCATCTCCTCATTCTCTCTTTCCAGTCGCCGCACCCGCTCCTTCAGAAGCGCAACAGCCTCCTCGGGAGGAAGCCCGGCCAAAAACGAAAGCCCGGCCGCAAACTGCGTGTACTCTTTGACCGGCTCTCTCAAAAGCTCGCGCAGCCAGGTGAGGAATTCCTCGCGTCCCGCGCCCGTGATCTCGTAGACCGTCCGCTCGGGACGCCGCCCCTCTCGTACCGTCTCCCTCGGCACGATGAGGCCCTCCCGCTCCAAAGCACCAACTACCGAGTAAAGAGAGCTGTACCTCAGCCGCACCGACTCGTGCTTGCCCCGCTCGCGCATCAACGTGACCATCTCATAAGGGTGCATCGGCCGCTCGTAGAGGAGCGCCATCACCGCCAGAGCCAGCGGGTTGGATACCTTCCTCTTCGACGCCAC
>DASTKM010000072.1:0-12226 GCA_035715885.1 Rubrobacter sp. | reverse complement strand
GTGGCCGAAGACGCCGTGGCCGCCGGCGCGAGCGTTCTGTGGATGCAATCAGGCGTTATCAACGAAGAGGCCGCCGCCTACGCCGAAGAACACGGCCTCATCGTCGTCATGGACCGCTGTATAAAGGTAGATTACGCGACGCTTGTAGGTGACAGTTAGTCAGCATGTCAGCGCGCGATGCTGACTTGCTGAAAAGGCGGCTTCGCCGCCGTGCTGAAGTGCAGAGAAGCGAAGGCCGCAGGCCGAAGCGTGCTTGCTATGGGTGATTGTCCGCGGCTGGTTATGTTCTTCTACGGTACGCTCAAACGCGGTGAGCGCAACCATGAGCGTTTCTGCGGCGGTGCCCTGAGCGTCGAAGAGGGGGCGGTGCGTGGGGATGTGTACGATCTTCCCTTTGGCTATCCTGCGCTGGTCGTCCCTGGAGAGTCCATTCATGCTTTCGGGACCGGGGATTTTGCAAGGGACGCTGAGGAGCAACGGCGGCTCGGCCGTGGGCCGGTGCCATTGCTGGAGGGTCCACGCGTCTTCGGTGAGATCTTTGCTTTCGACGATCCGGAGTCGCGTCTACCAGCCCTCGACCGTCTGGAAGGCTTTGATCCGGCCGATGCGTCGAGCCACTACCGGCGCGTATTGCTCCCTGTCGAGACAAACGAGGGCCCGGTCCTCCTGGCGTGGGCCTACGTAGTCGAAGAATCAGCAGGAAGCCACCTGCCCGGAGGCAAATGGCCACCGTAATCCAGTATGCACGAGGTCGATGACCTTGCGCATGTCGCGGTGTCAGGTTCCTGTTTTGCTGATGAGCTGGGAGCGTTAGCTAACTGTTCTGGCTCTGGGGGTCGTCTTCTTCGATGATCTCCTCGCGTATCACACGGCGGCGGATCTTCGTGCGTCCACCCTCCTGTATGCTCTCGGTCTCTTCGGTGTGGCGCGTGGCCGGCGCCTCCCGAATCATCTCATCAGCGGAGGACCCTGTGCTGCTGATGGACGCTCCACTCTCAGAGGACTCTCCCGCGCGTTCCCCATGCTCGGGGTCTGCGGAAGAACGGTAGTCGTAGTCCGTAGAATTGTCCTCTGTGTCGTAGGCTTGCGCCTCTTCGCGCTCGCTGTCCACATGCTCGCCGCCGGTGCTCGTGTAAGCACCGTAGCCACTTTCGGGGGTTCCCAGGGATTCGAGGCCGAAGTAGCTACGGATACGATCCTCGTAGTCAGGGGTGATGTCCTCGTCGTCGTCGAAGCTCGGGGCGTTTCTTACGTGGTCCTTCGACTCCGAGACTTCTATGCTTCTTTCGCTCTCGTTTACGCGGACGATATCCATCGGGATCAGGGTGGACTTGAGGCCGAGGAACCCCAACTTGACGCCGATGTATTCTTCGCGGTCTGTCTCGTCCACGAAGAGGTCGTCGACTTTGCCGATCCTCTCCCCCTGATTGTCGTAAACCTTGTAGTCCTCGTACTTCTCCTCGAGCTCCCTCAACCTATCTTCGCTCGCCACGTTCTCCTCCTAGAAAAGCCTGCGGCTGTTTGTGATCTCGTTACCCGAGTCAGGGCTGCCGGTAAACATGCGCGCTCCTGGAGAATGATGAGGGGAAGCGGCTTGCTAAACTACCATGAAGAATGATCTTTCAGGGAGGTGGGAGCGTGGTATCCAGGGAACCTCAGGACGCTAGGATTCTCTCTGTGGACGTTGGTTCCTCTTCGGTGAGGGCCGAGCTCTACGACGACGCTGGCGAAGGCGTAGAGGGCACCGAGGTGAAGCTCGACTACGAGTTCGCGTACACGCCGGAAGGCGGCGCTGAGAAAGACGCCGACGAACTACTCGACCTCGTGGTCCGCGCCGTAGACGGCACACTCTCCGAGGCCGGTGGAGCGGTGATCTCCGGTGTCGCCATGAGCACCTTCTGGCACTCGGTCCTCGGCCTTGACCGGGACGGGCGTCCTACGACCCCGATCCTTACCTGGGCCGACCGCCGCGCGGCTGAGTGCGTACCAGATTTGCGCGAACGCCTGGATGAGAGGGCCTACCACCGTCGCACGGGTTGCGTGCCCCACTCCAGCTACTGGCCTGCCAAGCTGTTGTGGGCGAGCTGCGCCTTGCCCGAGGCCTTCGAGAAGACGGAACGCTGGGTCTCCCCTGCCGACTACTTCTACGCCAATTTCTTTGGGGAGCCGTATCAGGTGGGTACGTCAATGGCCTCGGGAACAGGCCTCTTCGACCAGAACCGGCGGAAGTGGGACCGCGAGACACTGGAGGTCCTGCCCGCCGAAGAGGCCCAGCTCTCCGTCATCTCGGATGAGCCCCGTAAGGGGTTGGCCGGGGAGTGGGCAGAGCGGTGGCCGCCCCTGCGAGAGACGCCCTGGCTACCCGCGGTGGGCGACGGCGCCTGCTCCAACGTCGGGAGCGGGTGCACGGGTAGTGACCGGCTGGCGCTGATGGTCGGCACTAGCGGCGCTATGCGGGTGCTGTGGAAAGCGGAGTCCGTCGAGATACCCGATGGTCCCTGGTGTTACAGGGCTGACGCGAAACGCTACGTCATGGGCGGCGCGCTCTCAGATGGCGGAAACCTGATCGAATGGCTGCGCAACACGCTACGTCTCCCCGACACCGAAAAGACTGAGGAAATGCTGTCCTACATGGAGCCGGACTCCCACGGCCTCACGTTCCTGCCCCTGCTCGCCGGAGAGCGTGGACCGGGATGGGCCGACAGGGCCAATGGAACCGTCTCCGGGCTCTCGATGACTAGCAAGCCAGTAGAGATCCTGCGTGCCGCGATGGAAGCCGTGGCCTTCAGGTTCGCCATTATCGCGGAGATGCTCGGAACTGCTTCCCCCGGCGAGAAGGAGGTCGTCGCCAGCGGCGGTGGCCTGCTCAACTCAGCGACGTGGACCAGGATCATGGCCGACACTCTGGGCAGACCGGTCACGCTCTCGGGTGTACAGGAGGCTTCCAGCAGGGGCGCGGCCCTGATCGCCCTGGAAGCGCTGGGAGGGCCGGAGATCGAGGCCGCACAAGCGCCACTCGGCGAGACCTTCGAACCAGACCCATCCAGGCACGAGGTCTACATGAAGGCACTCGAACGCCAGCGCCGGCTTTACGACGCCGTGCTAGGAGGCTCATAGAGCCTCCAGCATGTCAGCACTTCAGCACGCGCCCTGTCGGGCGCTTTCAGCATTTCAGCCTTCGCGTGGGCAAAAGCCCTGGCTGACTTGCTGAAAGCGGAGGCCGCAGGCCAGAGCGTGCTGAAGTGCTGACGGGCGCGTTAGCGCTCGTCTATTGGCACGTAATCTATTTCGCGGGGGCCGGTATAGATCTGGCGCGGACGGGCGATCTTGAGCTCGGGGTCGTCGATCATCTCCATCCACTGGGCCATCCAACCCGAGGTGCGTGGTATGGCGAACATGACGGTGAAGGCGTCCGTCGGTATCCCGAGGGCTTCGTAGATGAGGCCCGAGTAGAAGTCGACGTTGGGATAGAGCTTGCGGCTCGTGAAGTAGTCGTCGTCCAGCGCCTGCTTTTCGAGCTCGATGGCGATGTCGAGCAGCGGACTCTCCTTGTTCGTGGCCTCGAGCACCTCGTCGACGTGGCCGCGGATGATCCTGGCCCGCGGGTCGTAGTTCTTGTACA
Organism: Rubrobacter sp.; assembly: GCA_035715885.1. Classification (GTDB taxonomy): domain Bacteria; phylum Actinomycetota; class Rubrobacteria; order Rubrobacterales; family Rubrobacteraceae; genus Rubrobacter_D. The sequence goes on along the minus strand of DASTKM010000072.1, from coordinate 8,604 downwards.
CCCTGTGGCCGAAGCCCATTAGACGCTCGTCACCTTGCTTGACGCCTTCGAGGAAGGCGGGGATGTTCTCGATACTTCCTACGCGCTGGAGCATCCTGAGGACAGCGACGTTGGCCCCGCCATGCAACGGTCCGTAGAGCCCGGCGCAGCCGGCGGCGATGGCCGAGAAGGGGTCGACCCTCGAAGACCCCACGACCCTTACGGCGGCGGCTGAACAGTTCTGCTCGTGGTCAGCGTGCAGTATGAAGAGCACGTCGAGCGCCTTCTCCAGGCGCGGGTCGGGCTCGTACTTGGGCTCGGCCATCTTGAAGAGCATGGACAGGAAGTTGCCCGCGTAGGAGAGGTCGTTGTCGGGGTAGACGTAGGGCAACCCGAGACTATGACGGTAGGCGAAAGCGGCGAGAGTCGGCATCTTGGCGATAAGACGCACCGCCGCAACATGCCGCTGATACTCGTCGTCGATGTCCTTGGCCTCAGGGTAGAAGGTCGAGAGGGCCCCGACGGAAGCCTGCAGCATCCCCATCGGGTTCGCGTCGTGACGGAAGCCGTTCATGAAGTTCTTGATGTTCTCGTGAACGTAGGTGTGATGGGTTATCTCGTAGGTCCAACTATCCAGCTCGTCCTCGGTAGGGAGCCTGCCGTAGATTAGTAGATAGGCTACCTCGAGGTAGGAAGAGTGCTCGCATAGCTGCTCGATGGGGATGCCACGATGCTCCAGAATCCCCTTCTCCCCGTCTATGTAGGTGATGGCGCTCCTGCAACTCGCCGTGTTGGAGTAACCAGGGTCGTAGGTCATGAGGCCGAAGTCGTCTTCGTCGACCTTGATCTGCCTGAAGTCCATGGCCCGAACCGTGCCGTCGCTTATCTCGAAGTCAAAGCTCTTCCCCGTACGATTGTCCGTGACCGATAGACTCTCGGTCCCCGTGGCAGTCGTACCCCGCCCGTTACCCGCGCTCTGCGACTCTTCGGTCAACCTGTGCCCCTTTCTGTTGCACGCACGTTAATTATATATGCTCGTGCCATATATGTGTCCGCGCCAAAACGCACTATGAGGTACGGGTATTATCACGCACTGGAGGGGAAACGGAAAGTGATGTGCGCGAAGCGGCCACATGGGGGACGAAACCTTCGTCTTGCGCCCGCGTATACGCGGTTAGCCAAGGTGAGGAAGGAGCGCACATGAAGACTGACGCGAGGAATTACGGGATCCAGCGCGAGTACGGCCCGCGGCTCGAGGCACCTGGTCCTGGCGTGATGAGCATTGAGGGCGAGCGCACGTGGTCGGTGCTGGCCCATTTGAGCACGTTCTTGAACCTCTTTACGGGCTTTCTCGGGCCTATTGCGGCGTTCGTGATCTGGCTTGTCTACAAAGACGACTCGCCAACGGTGGCCAGGCACGCGCTCAGATCTGTCTTCTACCAGGTTGCCTGGCTCAGCGCCATCTTCATTGGGTGGACCGTGACGGTCGCGCTGATGGTCGTCCTTGTCGGGTTCCTCCTCGTGCCCGTCATGGCCGTTGTGACGCTCGCACCTTTCGTACAGGCCACCTACGAGGCGTACACGGCCTACCGAGGCGATGGACGCATCTACTTGTAGGCACCAGGTTTCAGTCTACAAACAGCAGGTGTGGTATCCGCTCTAGGAGGGATCTTCCAGCTGGAAGGTTACCTCCAGGTTGACCCTGGAGGTCCTGATGTTGCCGTCTTCTATGCTGACGTTCATATCCTTGACCCACGCGCCCTCTACGCCCCTAAGCGTCCTGGTGGCGCGGGCGATGGCAACGTTGATGGCGTCCTCGAAGCTCGTCTCGGATGTGGCGCTCAACTCGGTGACTCGGGCAATGCTCATGGTACTCGCCTCCCTAACCCCAAGCTTGCCGCTTAATGCTCGTGGATGGTCCTCTGGTAATCCTCGTCATCCTCACCTCCGGATGAGTCGGACGGCTGCTTCGTTTACTTCTTCTGGTCCTGCTGCTCTTGGGCCTCTACCTTCTTCAGCAACTCGTCCACCTTCTTCTGGAGGTCGGTTACCTTCTTCTGCACGTCGTCCATTTTCGTCTGCACCTCGTCCACCTTCTTCTTCAGGTCCTCTTGGCCGGCCTCCACCTTCTTCTGGAGATCGTCTACCTTCTTCTTAAGGTCCTCCTGGCCAGCCTCCACTTTCTTCTTCACTTCCTGCCTGGCTTGCTGACCTTTGGACTCCACTTTCTTCTGGAGGTCCTCAACCTTCTTCTTCGCCTCCTGTCTGGCCTGCTGACCTTTGGCCTCGACCTTCTTCTTCGCCTCCTGGCGGCCCTGGTCGGAAACCAGACCGCATCCCACTGCTAAGACCAGTAGCGCTAGCGCAGTCACTACCCCCACCAACGCCCGATCCTTCGTCATTTCTCGCATCGTCCTCTCCCTTGTCCTTTCGGTTGCTGTGTCCTTTTTTGCTTTAGGATCTTACGATCTCCAAGTCTTCTGTGCGTGTTATTGATCTCTGCGGAGATCGCCAAACGCCGATGGTAGGATGCTCTGATCTTTCCTCTCTAACTTTCCCTCATAACGGTTGCCGTCACGTTTTGGGGACGATCACCGTGTAGAGTAAGGAGGTATGTCACCGCGCGTGCAAGGGAGACATCGGCACCGAGCTATGAGCCGGTCGAGATGAGCCCTCGGATCTCCGCACTATTGGCCGGGTCAGCGTGGGCGCTCTCCGCGGCGTTCGTCCTCCTGTCCGTGCCCCTGTACTGGTCCACTTCAGCCTCGGTCGTGCTCCTCGGCGTCCCCCAGATTGTCGCCGTCCTGGCCTTGGCGGCCCTGGTGCTGGCGTTCTCTTTGGTCGGCGCTCTCATCGTGGCACGCCGACCCGGCAACGGCGTCGGCTGGATCTTGTGTGCGGCAGGTCTGACCATCGGGGCTACGACCCTCGCCAGCGGTTACGCCGTGTTTTCGCTCACAGGGCCGAGCGGTTTGCCGGCTACGGAGTGGGCCGCCTGGTTCGCCTACTGGATCTGGGTACCTGGGGTGGGTCCCGCCATGACGTTCGGGCTCCTGATGTTCCCTGACGGGCGGCTTCCCTCACGCCGCTGGAGGGTCGTGGGCTGGCTCTCCGTGGTGGCCCTGGTGACGCTAGCCTGCGGCTTGGCCTTCACGCCAGGGCCTCTGAGCGACTACCCGGAGATCGACAACCCTGTGGGGCTCGCCCCGCTCGAAGGCAGCGTCCTGGAAGACGGTGGCTTCGGGTGGGGTCTGCTCTCGGCGAGCGTGGTGCTCTCAGCGGTCTCCATAGCGGTGCGATATCGCGGGGCGACAGGAGAGGAACGGCAGCAGATCAAGTGGCTCGCTTTCGCCGGTGTTCTCATAGCGGTCGGTTGGTCAGCCAGTTGGGTGGCTCAGGACGCCCCATTCGCTAGCGGGGGACTGCTTGGGGTGGTTTCCTTGCTGCTTGGGGTCACTTCCCTCCTCGGCATACCCGTCGCCGTGGGTATAGCGATCTTGAGGCACCGCCTCTACGACATAGACCTCGTCATAAACCGCACCCTCGTCTACGGCTCGCTCACGGTCTTGCTGGCGCTCGTGTACTTCGGAATCGTGACGGCGACCCAGGCCATCATCCAAGCGCTCACCGGCCATGAGCAGCAGCCGCAGCTGGCCATAGTGGCATCGACCCTTGTGATAGCAGCCCTGTTCAACCCCCTGCGTAGGCATATCCAGGCGTACATAGATAGGCGCTTCTATAGAAGGAAGTACGATGCTAGAAAGACCTTAGAGGCCTTCTCGTCGACGCTCAGGGACGAAACAGATCTGGAGGCATTGAGCGACGACCTGGTGGGGGTGGTAAGGGAGACGATACAGCCAGCCCACGCCTCGCTGTGGCTGCGTCCCGATACGACCTCGAACGACGAGCAGCCAGACTAGCCGCTGCCTTGTGCAGAGGCGCTGGGTCAAGAAGAAGGTTAGTCTTGCGCAGGGGCGGTCTCGGCACGCTCCTTGAGGGCGCGGTTCATCTCCTCAAACCCCCGCTGCGTGTTGGTCTCGAGACTCCGGGCGAAAAGAGGTACGAGCAGACCCTTGAACGCTTCTCGCTGGACGAAACGAACACGGTTCTCTTCTAGCGGCTCGATGGTGAAGGAGTGCTCACCATCGAACACACCAGGCACCAATAGGTGGCCTAGCCACCGCAGCTCGCGGTCAGGTTCAGCCGCTAAGACCTTGGGCTTGAAGGTCATGGCTCGCCCGCCGGGAGGCTCGAGACGTGCTTGGAGGCGCTCCCCGGGAGCAAGTCGGCCGCTGATGTGGCGGATGAATGGGTTCCACTGAGGGTATGAGGCGAAGTCTGTGAGCAATTCCCACACGCGCTTAGCGGGGGCGTCGATCTCGATCTGAGTGTGTAATTGCTTCATCGGCTCGGACTCCTATCGCCTCAGCTGTCCCTTTGTTTGCACGCCTATTCTCGCACTGCTATCGACAACCCACCTTAGACAAGTCATTCACCCAATATCGTAAAAGGCAAATTCTTCAAAGTTCGTATCCAGTATAGCTTCCGTCCAACCCCCGCATTCGGTAGCAGTAAGCTCGAGGGTAGGCCTATTCACCCGGGTGTTTTCTTGTTTGCTCTGTAGAATTCTCTGGTTGTTCGAGATTATTGCCGTATGCTGATACCAGACAATGCCAACCGCCAAGATAGGAGCAACCCATCATGACGAACGGCGACGATACTCGGGCCCCGGAGGCTGGCCGCTACGCTTCAGTGAACGGTCTCGAGATGTATTACGAGATCCACGGCTCCGGACCGCCGCTGGTTCTGCTTCACGGCGCATTTTCGGCAATCGGCACGTCGTTCGGAGAGCTTCTGCCGGCTCTTGCCGAGACTCGGCAGGTCATCGCCTTCGAGCTGCAGGGACACGGGCGCACGGCCGACATCGATCGCCCGCTGAGCATCGAGCAAATGGCCGATGACACCGCCGCAGCGCTCCGTCACCTCGGGATCGCTCAGGCCGATATTTTCGGCTACAGCATGGGCGCCAGCGTCGCGTTGCATCTTGCCATCCGACATCCGGACGTGGTGCGCAATCTCGTGCTCGCCTCGGTCACTTACAACCTGAGCGGCGTCCACCCCGGGCTCATGGAAGGATTAGCGGACATGAAACCCGAAATGATGTTTGGGTCTTCGTGGCACGAGGAATACACTCGGATAGCGCCGAATCCGGAGAATTTCGCCACGCTGTTCGCCAAAAAGACGCAGATGGATCGGAACATCAAGGACGTTCCGGCCGAGGTCGTTCAGTCGATCAAGGCGCCCACCCTACTCATTATCGGCGATTCCGATCTCGTCCGTCCCGAGCACGCTGTTGAGATGTTTCGACTGCTCGGCGGCGGCGTCTTCGGCGATACCCCCGCCGGCCTCCCGAATTCACAACTCGCGGTGCTCCCCGGCACTTCTCACGTGACGGTTGTGCACCGCGCCGATCTGCTGCTTTCGATAATCCCTCCGTTCCTCGACGCGCCGATGCCAGTGGCCGAGTGACGGGGAACGTCCGAGGCGCGGCTGGCCCGCAACACGAGGTCATGGCCAGCCATGTCGCACGCAGCACAGTCCCGGGTATGCTGACGCTGGTCCGCGTGCGGGGCGAGATCCATGTCGAGGCGATGGGGATGCTGGCATCTGACGGCAGCGAGGCGAGTGTAGGATAGGCGCCCCTCCATGATACTGGGCGGTCAAACTACTCGTCCGACATCGCCTTTCGGATCTGGTGCCTGGGTGTAAAGAACGAGCGGTAAGAGAGCGTGCCGACCAGAATGGCGGCTATGGAGACGCTCCCCAAGAGCATGTAGAGGACGACGATCTGAAGCCGCACGGCCTCCAAAGGGTTCGCGCCGGCGATGATCATGCCGACCATCGCGCCCGGCAGGAAGATGATCCCGGTCGTCTTCGTGGCGTCTATGAGGGGTATGAGAGCGCTTTGGAGGGCCGTCTTGAGGATGGGGGATGCGGCTTGGCGGCCCGTTGCCCCGAGGGCCAGAGCGGCCTCGACTTTGGGCCGCTGCTCTCTGACGTCGTCCCGGATGCGGGTCAGCGTCAGGCTGGCGGCGTTCATGGAGTTCCCGATCGCCATGCCCCCGAGCGGGATCAGGTAGCGCGCCGTCGCTGGTATTACACCGAGCGCGAGCAGCAACCCGAGCGTCGCCACGGCCGCCACCCCCACGGCGAGTGCAACCACCACGAAAGCCCGCGGGACATCCCCGGCCCGGCTCGCCGAGGTCCAAGCGGCGAAGAGGACCATCCCCGCGAGCAAGAGCGCGACCGCGCCAATGCTCTCGAGCCCGAAGATGAAGTCTATGACGTAGCCTATCGCGGCGAGCTGCACGAACGAGCGGAAAACGGCGACGCCGATCTCCTTCTCCAGACCGAGCTTCTCGTAGAGGCTCAGCGCGACGGCGATGGCCACGAGCCCGAGCGTCAACAGCGCCGAGCCGACCGTCTGCATCCCCTCCACCCTAGAGCCTCCCCGCTATGAGTCGCCGCGCCCGCTCGCCTGCAGTCGAGAAGAACTCTGGCCTTTCCCACTGTCCCGCGCTCCTTCCTTCCGCCAGCAGGACGACGCGGTCTGCGACGCGCTCGACCTGGGAGAGGTCGTGGCTCACGAAGACCATCGTGAGCCCGAGGCGGGCGTTCAGATCGCGAACGAGCTCCTCTATCTTGCGCCTGGCGCCCTCGTCGAGGGCGCTCGTGGGCTCGTCGAGCAGAAGGGCCTCGGGCTCCAGGGCGAGGGCCCGCGCCACCGAGACGCGCTGCTGCTGCCCGACGGAGAGCGTCTCCGGGACGCGCCGGCACATCGAAGGGTCGAGCCCCACCACTTCGAGCAGCCGAGCGGGATCCGCGCTCCTGCCGGCCAGGCGCGCCCCGTACAGGACCGCCTCCTCCACGGAAACCCCGAAGAGTGCGGGTATCTGGAAGACCATCCCGACCCGACGCCGCAGCTCCAGCGGGTCGAGCGAGCCCGTCGACTCGCCGTCGAGGTAGACCTCTCCCGAGGACGGCTCTATGAGGCGGTTGATCGCGCGCAGCAGGGTGCTCTTCCCCGCCCCCGAAGGCCCCACGACGGCCGTGACTTCCCCGGCCGGCACGAGCGCGTCGACGCCGGCCAGAATCTCGGTGCCGCCTGCCTCGTAGCGGAGCCCGCGGACCTCTATCTTTGGCCGGTACAAGCTAGAGGGTCTCCCGTCGCAGGTAGGCGTAGAGGCCGTCGAAGGTGGCGTCGGTGTGTTCGATCAACGCGTGGTCGTCGGGTAGTGAGAGCTGCATGCCGCGCACGATGGCGTCCAAGCCCTCGGACTCGGGCCTCCCGTACTTCTCGTCCATCAGGTCGGCGTCGTGGACTATCTCCGCGATCTCGCGCAGCACGGGGTCGTCGAGCTCGTACTCCTTGAGGAATGTTTCGAACGAGCAATCCTCCCCTCGGTGGGAGAGCCTGGCCCCGACCACGTCGAAGGGCTCCGCTCCCTCCGGGGCCTCCGCGGGATCCCGGAAGAAATCGAAGGTTGCCTGCGGGTCCAGGAAGCGCTGGATCAACCATATGCAGGCGGTTCGGTCCACGTGGCATCCACGGCGCGTGGCCCACAACATCAGACCTTTTCCTCGGTGCCGAGGACCCCGGGCGACCTTTCGCGGTCCCTTATGGCTTCGCGAGCGGCCTTGAGTGCCCCCGCTGCCTCGAGGCGCAGCGGGGATCGAAAGTAGTCCCTGCGCCTCTCCGCCCTGAACTCGCGCTCCAGCTTGCCGAGCTGCTCCGACAGGGCCCTGCCGCCCATCTCCGCCTTGCGCCTTATGCGCTCCGCCCCCGCGATGATGGCCCGGTAGGCCTCCTCCCTCGAGGAACGGAAGGCCCCCACCAACTCGGCTTCCTCGGCCATAGTCCCGGGCTTGGCCTCCCACAGGGTCGCCTCGCCCCCGGCCTCCCTCACCCGCAGCTGCAGCCACTCCAGCTGCTCGCGGGTGGCGGCGTCCTCGGGGAGCGCCGCTACCCCATCCTGGAGGTAGAGAGCACCGAGGTCCCTGAGCTTACGCCACACGGCCACCCGGTGGCGCGAGGGCTCTCTTGGGATCCTGTAGACTAGCAGCACCCAGTGCGGTCGCTTCACGGTCTCAGACTACTCTTACAGCAGGGTCCACGCCATCCCCAGCACCCCGCCCACTGGCACCATCAGGTAGATCGGGACCTTGTAGCGCTGCAACACCACGAACGAGACGACCGCGACTACCAGCGCGAAGATGTCGAGGCCGACCAGGGAGATGCCCTCCGGGAACAGAACCTGCGTGGCGAAGTAGACGGCCAGGTTGGCCACCACCCCCACCACGGCCGCCGTAACCCCAATAAGGATCGCCCTGAGCCTGCGGTCGTTGGCCAAAAGCTCTATGTAAGGTGCCAGGAAGAAGATAAACAGAAAGCAGGGCAAGAACGTCGCGTAGGTAGTGATAAGCGCCCCAAGCGTCCCGTAGAGCAGGGGTGAGAAGGGGCCAGGATCGTTCCAGGCACCGATGAAGCCCACGTACTGGGTGACCATGATCAGGGGTCCTGGCGTAGACTCGGCCAGCCCCAGTCCCTGCACCATCTGGTCCGCT
>DASTKM010000071.1:0-7328 GCA_035715885.1 Rubrobacter sp. | reverse complement strand
AGATACTCCTTGTCTTGCAGTGTAAGGATATACCTGAGGAGCTCGATATCCTGGGAGGAGAAAAGCCTGTAACCGCCGCGCGTGCGGCTGAGGTTGATCAAACGCCTGCGTTCCAGGTACCGGATCTTGCTGACCGAGAGGGTCGGGAACTCGGGTCTCAGACGCTCGACGACCTCGCCGATAGTGAAACTGTCCTTGGTAGCGCTGTAGCTCTCCGACGCTGGCGCGTAACCTTCGCCTTTCTCCCTATTCATACCGTTGTTCTCCACCCTGTTCACTCCCATCCTCTCGACTACAGTGCCTGCCGCTCTAGGAGAACACGAACCTGAAGCGGTACTTGCCTACCTGTATCTCATCTCCGTTGCGCAGGTCGACGGCGTCGACCCTGACTCGGTTGACGTATGTCCCGTTCAAGCTTCCCACGTCGCGAATCCTGTAACCGCCGTCTCCATGCACGATCTCCGCGTGTTTGCGTGAGACGGTGACGTCGTCGAGGAAGATGCTGCTCTCCTGTCCACGGCCGACGCTGACAACGTCATCGCCCAGGTCGTGCATCCTGCGTCCGGCGGTACCCTCGACCTGATCCATCTCTATCAAGGCGGCTCCTTCGGCGCCGCCTGATGTGCCAGGCTCGACGTCATCGCCGAAGCTCGGCGCGTACGAGACGGTGCTCTGGCCGACATCGAGCTTGGAGCCGCACTCCGCGCAGAATATCATCCCCGCCGAGCCCTCAGCTCCACACTCAGGACACTTTCTCACCTGGTCTCCTTATCGGGCGAATCGCCGAGCAATACCCGCGCCAGGTCTCTGGGCGAAAGCGCGACAGCACCCCGCTCTACGAGCTCGCCACGGATCAGATCTATCCTCCCCTGCAGGATCCTCCGCCTGTAACCGAGGGCCCGCTCCTCCTCCGAGAGCGCCTCTAGCCTATCCCTCAGATCTTCCTCAGAGAGGGCCGTGACGTCCTCGGCGTTCTCCCAGTCGAATCCCCCATGCATCCCCGAATGGTCCATGGTCTGAGTATAACCTACCCTGAACCTGAAGTGCAATCTCAGCTTGAGAGCAGAGCCTGCTCATCGATCAGGGACTTCACCAGGTCGACGTACACTTCCATTAGCTGCGCTGGGTTCCCTTCGCCGTCTGGGGACTCGGCGTAGACGTAGAACATAGGGCTGTCGGGATCTGGGAGCATAAGCACCCAGCCGCCTTCGAGGTTGAGCAGCACGCCCTCGGCGAGGATGGCATCGGGGTCCCCGCCGAACTTTTCGGCGAGGCCGCGCATCACACGTCCTTTTGCCGACCACGGGCACTCGATCTGTTCTCTGTGAACGTGGTCGAAAGTGTCTCCGAACTTCCGGCGCACGCCGGAAAGGGGCATCTCGTGGAATACTTCGAGGGCGCTGGCCAGCGTCATAAAGCAGTCAGGAGCAGGCAGGAAGGCAGGGAAGATGTAACGGCCGTCGGCCAGGGAAGCGAGGTCAGCCCTGATGCTGGCGGCTCTTATGGCGACGTTGGAGAGGCCCGTGCGGCTCATTTCGACCTTGCCCTGGCCCTGATCCACGAGCCTTTCGTACCCGCGGCTTAGGTTGATGGGGAGCACGGCGGTCTGCGGGTGCATCTGGTCGATGAGGCAGGCGAGCATGACATCAGGGGGCACCCACTCTCCCTCGTCGTCGACGAACTGCACGTACTCGGCTTCCGGGCCGACGACGGCGCCGAAGGCAGCGTCCACCGTGGGCACGATGCGGGCGACGCGCTCGATGCTATCCTCCAGGTTCATCCTTCCCGCCTCGCCGACCGCGTTGGCGTTGGCGAAACCTTCCATCACGACGGCGCTCACGCCGAGCCTGGAGAACACCCGGCTCGCCACGAGGCCGGCGACGCCCCCGCAGAAATCCACGACGATGGTGGCGCCTGTGGTCTTCTCCCTGTCCACGGCGCGTTCCAGGCGCTCCACGAACTGCTCCACGACGCGGCCGGGGTAGATCAACTCCCCTATGTCCCCGCCGTAGGCTCTACGGTACTCCTCGCGCACGAAGGTCTTTTCCACAGACCTCTCATCTCCCTCTGTTATGGGGGTAGCGTCGGCGGAGAAAAAGAGGATCTCTACGTCATCGGGGTCGCTGCCGGCACGGACGTGCGCCCCGGCCGAAGACTTGCCGGCGAGCACGTCGTGGCGAACAACCCCGGCGTGGGCTGCCCTGAGGTCCCTGATGTTGATCCCCGTCCCCAGCAGCGCCGCCGTCATGGCGCGCTTTGCGACCTGGGCTGAGAGCGTAGAATCGCGACCTAGGGTTACGACGGCCCCCGGGTCGAGCGTGGTGCCGAAGGATGAGGCCAGGCGGGTGACGAACTCGGGCGTTACGTCCACGTTGAACTTGCCGCTTACTACGCCGCGTCTGAACACGGTGCGAAGGCCCATGGTTTCGTAGATCAGAGACTGCGTGACGTTGGCCCCGGTCTCTATGGTCTTATGAGGGTACACCTTTACCTCAGGGGCTATGGTCGCTCCCTCGCCGACGATTACGTCGTCACCGAGCGCGCTGCGTTCCAGAATGCGCGCCCGCGCCTGGATGTAGGAGTTACGACCAACGAGGGTGTCCACGAGCTCAGCGCCCTCGCCTATGTAGGTCCCCTCGGCGATGACGCTGCGCTCCACCGAGGCGCCAGCCGAGACGACGACGTTGTCGGCGATGACCGAGTAGGGCCCGATCCACGCGCCCTCGTCGACGCGGACGTTCTCCCCGATCACAACGGGCCCTTCGAGCTCGTCGTCGTCTACCTGCGCCCTCCGCCCCACATAGATGTTATCCCTCAGGCGCGTGCCCGGAGGTCTGATGCCCTCTATGCGGCCGTCGAGCACGTCGCGCTGGGCACTGGCAAACTGTTCCAGAGTGCCTATATCCTCCCAGTAATCCTCGGTGATGTATCCGTATAGTGGACGTCCTGCGTCGAGCAATTTGGGGAACAGCTCCTTGGAGAAGTCGTACTCTCCTCCTTCGGGGTCGGGGATCTCGGCCGTCGCCGAGGGCTCGAGCAGATAGATGCCGGTGTTTACCGTGTCGGAGAAGACCTGCCCCCAGGCCGGCTTCTCCAGAAAGCGCGAGATGCGCCCGTCCTCCTCGGTTATGACGATGCCGAAATCGAGGGGGTTCGCGACGCTCTTGAGAACCATCGTGGCCTCAGAGCCTTTCTCCTCGTGGAACTCGACCAGAGTGCTCAGGTCGGCGTCCGTCAGGGCGTCGCCGCTTATGATGAGCAGGCGCTCGCCCTGGAGGCCGAGTTGCTGCTCGGCCATCTTCACGGAGCCTGCGGTCCCCGCCGGGGCGTCCTCGACGGAGTAGCGGATGTTTACATTCCACTCCGAACCGTCGCCGAAGTAGTCCCTTATCTCATCCGGCAAGAACTGCAAGGTCACGGCGATATCCGTGAAGCCGTGGCGCTCGAGGAGCTTCACGATGTGCTCCATGCAAGGGGAGTTGACAATGGGAATCATCGGCTTGGGCTGATCGCTGGTCAACGGCCTCAGGCGAGTTCCCTGCCCCCCGGCCATGATGATCGCCTTCATGGGAGGACCTTCCTGGCCGGAACAAACCGCCAACGCCTCAAGTGCCCTGATCTAGCCGCCACGTCGAACATGTTCTCTGCTCAACCTCCTCTGCCCTAGCTCTCCCAATCAAAGTCTACCCTACACGCGCTGGGAGTTTGCGCAAAGTGGCCCAAATGGTCTCTCTACCTGCTGCTCTTGACCTTTATCCTGACGCTAACGCCCCAGAGTCCGTACCTCTCTCGGAGCGCGTTCTCCACGTAGCGCAGATAGTTCTCGGGCAGATCTTTGGGTCTGGTGGCGAAGAGCGTGAACGTCGGTGGCGCCGTGCCTGTCTGGGTTGCGTAGCGGATCTTGACCCCCTTCGGGGGAGCGCTGCGCCCTACCACCTCACCCACGAACTCTGCTACCTCGTGCGTCGGCACCCGCTTCGTGTATGCCTGCGCCACTCTAGCCGCGAAAGGCAAGACCTCGTCCACCCCCGCACCCGTGAGCGCCGAGATGTGAACAGCCTGCGGCTTGAGGTCGGTTAGGCGGGCCGAGATGAGTCCTTCTATCTCCCGCAGCCTTTGTGGGGGTACGAGATCCCGCTTGTTGACCAGGACCCCGCACGAGGAGCCTGCCTCCTCTATCTCGCGGGCGATCCTGAGGTCACCTGCCACGATGCCGTCCGTGGCGTCCACCAGCAGAAGCGAGACGTCGGAACGTCTTATCGCCTCTGAGGTCCGCAAGGATGAGTAGTAAGGCACGCCGCGGGCCCGCCTGGCGCCCTTGCTTACACCTGCCGTATCGAGCAGGAGAAAGCGTTCGGTCTCTCCCTCTACTTGAAGTGCAATTTCAGCCGCGACGGCGTCGGTCGTCGTGCCGGCTTTCTCCGAGACGACGGCGCGGTCCGTCCCGAGCAGTCGATTGAGAAGCGTACTCTTGCCGACATTCGGCCTGCCGACGATGGCGAGCGCCGGCGGCTCCTCTTCGCTTTGTGCTTCTGATTGGGGCAGCACAGAGACGACGACGTCGAGAAGGTCCCCGACACCCAGGCCGTGCACCGCCGAGATCGCATGGGGCTCACCCTCACCGAGGGAGTAGAAGCTGTGGCGTTCGGTATCGTCAGCGGGGTTATCCAGCTTGTTGACTGCGAGCACGACCTTGCTCCGCGCGCGCTTGAGTTCGCCAGCGATAACCGCGTCGGCCTCGGTCGGCCCTAGCCTGGCGTCGGTGAGGTGCACCACCACGTCAGCCTCCTCGACCGCAACCCTGGCCTGCAGCGTCACGAGCGTCTCGAGGCCGACCTTCGCGCGCGGCTCCATCCCGCCAGTGTCCACCAGCGTGAACTCCTTGCCGGCCCACTCAGCCCGGTTGTACGCTCTATCACGCGTGGTACCCGGCCTCTCAGAGACTACGGCACCGCGTCGGCCCATGATCCTGTTGACCAGCGAGCTCTTCCCCACGTTGGGGGCCCCGACGACGGCGACCACAGGGAGCCGGTTCAAAGCGACTCCTGCGCACGCCGCTCCGGCAGAGCGTAGATGGTGTGCAAGATCTCATCCGCCGCTTCGCGGTACGCCGCACCACCCCGCATAGCCGGGTCCAGGTGCACCGGTTCGCCCACGAAGATGTGAAGCCGCTGGCCGCGCAGGCGGGAGAGGGGTCCAGGTAGCTTGCCAATGTGAACGGGCAGTACGGAAGCGCCGCTGCGGAGTGCGAGTACGACGACACCGCTCTTGGCTTCCCTGGAGGCTCCGGCGCCTCTGTGGGTTCCCTCGGGGAAGATGCCCAACGCCCAACCTTCGGCCAGGAAGGCCAGGGCGGCGCGTATCGCGCCCCTTCCTCCGCCCTCGCGGTCCACAGGGAACGACCCGATAAACTCGAAGAACTTCCTGAAAGGGAAGACGAAGAGCTGCTTTTTCGCCATCCATTGCAGGCGACGGGGGACGGCCACGCAGACCAGGACGGGGTCGGCATACTGGCTGTGGTTGGAGGCCACTATCAAGGGTCCATCGGAAGGCACACTGTTACCCCCATGGACCCTGTACCCGAACAGGAGGCGGCAGAGCAGGGTCATCACCCACCGGAACAGGCGGTACCTCCCAGACATCTCACCCGGTTTTCGCCTTCCCTCGAAGAGCATGGCTCCCCTCACGTTTGCTCGCGTAGATCTGTGGCGAGGTCGAGGACCCTTGATATGACTTCTTCGAGGCTCAAGGACGTAGTGTCGAGGACTACGGCGTCCGAGGCGGGTTTGAGAGGTGAGATCTCCCGCTCCGAGTCCTGGCGGTCACGCCTGGCCAAGGCGGCCCTGATGCGATCTAACTCCCCCTCCCTGCCCGTCTGGTATGCCCGCCTGCGCGCCCGCTCTTCTGGGGCGGCGGATAGGTAAACCTTCAGCTCAGCGTCAGGCAGGACGACGGTACCGATGTCCCTTCCCTCGACGACGGCACCCCCCTTTGCCCTGGCCTTCTGGGCCGCCGCCCTCTGTACGGGGAGCAAGACCTCCCTGAGCGGGGGATGGGCCGAGACCTTCGATGCCGCCGCCGAGACTTCGGGCGAGCGGAGTTCGCTCTCCCCCACCCGCCCCCCGTCGATGCTAGCTCCTTCCGGATCCAGCTCCACCCTGCGCGCGAGGGCAGCAAGCCCCTCCCCGTCGGCAAGGTCAACATCCTCGCGCAAGGCAAGGAGCGCGGCGGCCCTGTAGGCGGCGCCCGTGTTGAGGTTGACGACCCCGAGGCGCCCGGCAACGGCCCGCGCGACCGAGCTCTTCCCGCTCCCCGCGGGTCCGTCTATGGCTACGAGTATGCCTCCCATCGACGCAGGAAGTATAGCCGAAAGTCCCGCCGCTTCACCTCAAGGATTCCAACGCCCCGAAGTAACCGGGAAAGGTCTTTGTCACGCATCCAGGGTCCCGGATCCTGATGCCCGACGCAACCAGCCCCGTTATCGCGAACGCCATCGCCATCCTGTGGTCGCCGTAAGTGCGTACCACTCCAGACCTTATGTTCTTAGGTATTATGCGGATAGATGATGAGGTTGTTTGCGTCTTTACACCGAGGCGGGTCAGTTCGGTTGCGACGGCGGAGAGGCGGTCCGACTCCTGCAGACGCGTATGTCCTACGTTCTTTATGGTGGTAGGGCCTTCAGCGAAAGGTGCGATCGCAGAGAGTGTGATCATGGTGTCAGAGAACGCGTTCATGTCGACTTCGACGCCGCGCAGGTGGTCAGGCCCTTGTACTTCGACGAAGTCAGAGGCTATCTCGACCCTACAGCCCATGTCGCGCAGCACGCCTGCGAAGCGCAGGTCTCCCTGTGGCGAAGATGCGCCGAGACCTGGAATCCTCACGCGCCCGCCAGTTACGGCCGCCGCCGCCATAAAGTAGGACGCCCCCGAGGCGTCAGGCTCCACCTCGTATGCCCGCGAGGAGTAAAGGGCTGGGGCGACGGTGAAGCGCCCGTTTGCTTCGTCTACCTCCACGCCGAAGGCCCGCATCAGCGCCACTGTGATGCCGACGTAGGGCCATTCTTTCCTGCCCACGGGGTGGAGCATGACAGGAGCCTGTGCGTACGGTGCCGCCATCAGCAGCCCGCTGATGAACTGGCTGCTCTTGCTCGCCGACACGCGCGCCTTCCCGCCGGGGATCCCGCCGCCCTTTATCATAAGCGGGAACCTTCCGTCTTCTCCTGCGTACTCCACCTCAGCACCGAGCTGCCTCATCCCGTCTACGAGATCTGCGACCGGGCGCTCGCGCATCCTGGGAACTCCGTCCACGGTGAACGGGCCCCTGCCAAG
>DASTKM010000070.1:0-3095 GCA_035715885.1 Rubrobacter sp. | reverse complement strand
CGCTGGCGAGGAACTTCCCTTCTCGCAGAGAGACATCTCTTGGCGGGGCCACTCCATCGAGGTGCGCCTGAACGCCGAGGACGCGTCGAACGACTTCGCCCCGAGTCCTGGTGTCGTTACGGCTTACGAGGAACCAGGCGGGCCAGGAGTAAGAGTAGACTCCTCGCTGCGCGGTCCAGGCGTCGTGGCTGAGTCCTACGACCCGCTGTTCGCCAAGCTCATCGTCAGCGGCGTCGACAGAGAGGAGGCCCTGACGCGGCTCGGGCGGGCGCTCGCCGAATTCAGGGTGGAGGGTATCTCCACGACGTTGCCCTTCTACCGCGCTATCCTCGACGACGAAGCATTCGTCTCCGGCAACTATACGACGGGCTTTATAGCCGAGCGGATGCAGCGACTAAATATACAGCCCTCTACCAAAGGCGAAACGGGTGAAGCCTCTGAGAAGCGCGTCCGTGAGGTCGAGGTCGAGGTGAACGGGAAACTCTTCAGGGTGAGGGTGTTCGGGGATGAGGACGCCACCGGCGGGCCTCCGCGGCGCAGGCGAGGCGAGACGCGTCGGGCTTCGACGAGCGAGGGTGCGGTCCGCGCACCGATGCAGGGCACCATCGTCAAGGTGCTCGTGAAGGAGGGGCAGGAGGTCGCCGCGGACGAGCCCGTGTGCATCCTCGAGGCCATGAAGATGGAGAGCGAGGTCCGCTCCCAGAAGGCTGGCACCGTCTCCGAGGTCCGCGTCGAAGCCGGGCAGACCGTAAGGTCAGGGGACACCCTGATCTTTGTAGAGTAGGGTGTCCTTTGGCCGAGCACGCTGCGGAGTACGAGTGGCGCGGTGAGGGCGAGGAGGCCGAGGTCGTCCTCTACGCTCCCGACGACTCGGCTTTCGAACGCACCCTGCCCGCCGCCAGACTCCCCGGCGTGGAGAGCCCCGTCTACGCCGCGGCCTCGCACGTAGATCTCGGATGGGCCGCAGCCTCGGCCACGCACGTAGCCCCCGACCTCCTTTCCGCCCCACTGCGTGGCCTGCTCCTCGTCGCCGGTACCAGGTCCGAGAACCTTGGCGTGCCGCCACAGGAGCTGATGCAAAGAGTCCTGCGGGAGCTCCCCGAGGTCGGCGCACGCCTGCCTTCCCTGAACGAGTCAGGGGCGGGCAGATTCTGTGAGTCGGGGGCGCGGTCCGCTGCGGAGGACGGCCTCATCGAAGAAGAGGATCTGCCGCTTCTGGATGTGCGCCCTGGGGACGCCGACGCCATCGGCCGCCGGGCGCTCGCCGCCGCTCCGCGCGAATGGGAGGGTGGGGTGGAACCAGATCTCAGGTTGGTGACGGGGGTCCTCGACACCGATGGCGCAGAGAGTCTGGGGCTGGAGGAGGGAGCCCTCGTCCTCGTCGTCAGGGTCGACGCAGGAGATCTCGGACTGCTCGCCCTCGAGACCCACAGGGAGCGCACTCGGTTGGGAGACTTCGGCGTTACGCCCGAACTGCCGGCAGCCCCTGCCGGCAGCGGTGAGGCCGATGACCTCGTCGCGGCGCTCTATGCCGCGGCCAACTTCGCCGACGCCCGCGCCTCAAGGGCTCTGTGGATGCTGAGGCGGGTGCTGGGCGGTGCGGCGGGAGGGCTGGAAATCTGTGCCGCCTGGAGGACCGGTGGGGTCGAGGTGCGGGAAGGGCGGATGGTGCATAGAAGGGATCTGGCCTGGGCCGAGAGTGGGCGTGTGCTTGTCTGCGGAAGTTACGCGGCGGCCGGAACGGGTAATATGTGGGCGAGTGCGCCGCCGTTCGGGGTTCCGGAGGAGGAAGGCCGGTGGCCGTGGGAAGAGGCTGGGCTGTTGGAGCGTCTGGCGATGTTACATCCCCCGGAGGGCTGACGTTGGACCTGTTAATGGTAAGGGACCGGAGCACGGGCCGGTTCGTTTACACGGAGAGGCTGGAGCGCACATCCGGCGAGACGTCCTGGGAGTACGTCCGGCGTAGCGTCAGGAGGGAGGCCCGTATCCGGACGCGCTTCGACGGGGACGCGATGGAGGTCATCGTCGGGTGGGACGTCGACTCGGTCGATGCGTTCCTGCGCGCATACCCCGAGTACCGTACGGACGGAGACTTCGACGGGGCGTCGGGGACGCAGGAACATGAAGGGCGAAGTGGGTAGAGGCGGTACCCGTATGATGGCCTAAGGGCGCTTCGCGAAGCGCCCTTACAACGAACCGCCCCTACTTGAAGTCCTCGGGAGAGACCTGGTTCATCCAGTCCTTGAACTTGTCTACGACCTCGTCCTCGGGGGTGTCTTCTATCGCCTCCTCGAAGACGACGCCGGCCTCTTCTATTACCTCGTCAGAGGCGAAGATCTCGGCCCCCGATCGGATGGCGAGGGCAATGGCGTCAGAAGGCCTGGAATCGACCTCGACCGTCTTGCCCTCTATCTCGAGCCTTATGGTGGCGAAGAACGTCGAGTCCCTCAGTTCGGTTACCGTAATCCTCTCCATCGAGCCGCCCAGCTCGTTGACGAGGCTGAGGGCAAGATCGTGCGTCAGAGGCCTGACAAATTCCTGATTCTGAAGCTTGAACAGGATAGAGCGGGCCTCAGCCTGGCCGATCCAGATCGGCAAATAGCGGTTCTCGTCTTCGACCTTGAGGATGACGATTGGGCTGGAGGAAAAGAGGTCCATGTTCATGCCGTAGATGGACATCTTGGTGAAGCCGTTGGCGCTCACTGGCTATATGCTCCTCTCACTCCGCGAGGTCGCGGGTTTTCCTATACTGGCCGATTTTACTGCCAGCCTCTCTTGTGTTCAATCAGGTTGTCAGTCGCCTGCCCGTGTTGTACATTATTCCGGCGGCGAAGATCTGTTGCACCGATCACTTAGGGCCTGTAGCTCAGCCGGTTAGAGCGCTTCTCTGATAAGGAAGAGGTCCCTGGTTCGAGTCCAGGCAGGCCCACGACGAAAATCTTGTGTTTTGCAGGTAAAACATGAAGTGCGAAGCGGGCCTTGAGACGTACCCGGGGCCCCTGTGCAGCAACCGTGCAGCAACACGGTTTTGCCCTACGAAAGCGCCGCTTCCATGGCCTTTACGGTCTGGTCCCCCATGCTCGGCAGGAAGTGCG
>DASTKM010000069.1:0-2710 GCA_035715885.1 Rubrobacter sp. | reverse complement strand
GGAGACGAGCTCCATGCTGCCGGTCATCGTCGCCTTCACAGCCCCACCGCCGGCGCTCGCGGTAACTGTCTCGTTCGCGAGCTCCTCCTGAGCCTGCTGCATCTGCTGCTGCATCTGCTGAACCTGCTGCATCATCTTGTTTACATTTCTGCGATTCCCCACGAACACTCCCTGGCTCTAGGTCTATGGACCACATGAGTATAAGCGATCTAACCAGGCAGGCCACCACCTTTGGCCCCCGCACCCTTCGCAAAGTAGCACGAAATTCCTGACGGAGCCTTCCATGCGACTCTACTCTCGGTTCGTAGCGGCCAACCTCGTATACAGGCTCCCCCGGTAGAACTTAAACCTGCCTCCATCTCGCTCACGCCGCGCTTCACCTGTGGGATGCTATATCTTCAGTCGAGATTCAGTCTTGCGCGGGCTCCAGAGCGCAACTGTATGGATTCGAAAACAGTCGAGAGTAAGCCAACAATTCCTAACTCTTAGCGCGCTCGTTCTCGTCGAAGAGACCGAACTCGCGGGCGATCTCGAAGACCTCGCGCTGGTCGTGGATCACATCGTCGCGCCGCATCGCTTCCTGCTGGGGACCGCTATTCTCAGCGACCGTACTGCCTGACCCGTTCGGACTCCCGGTCTTAGGAGGGCTCTCTTCAGAAGCCGGCGCTGGTTGCTCTATCGGGGGGGGCGTCGGGCGCTGTTCTTCTGTGGCGGTCGTGGCCGATGCTTCTCCCGCGGCATTGATCTCCAGGCGTGGTGCCGAGCCGAGGCGTTCCTCGAGGACCTCGCCCAGCTTATGGAGGTGTCCCGGATCCTTGGCCATCCCGACGTGGAAGCTCTGCTCCTCGGGGTAGATGAGCCGCAGCACGCTACCGTCGAAGCTCTCGACCCGCGCCTCGCCGTAGACCGCGGCCGTGAGCGCCTGCCGGCGACGCTTGAGCTCGCCCATGATCCCGTGCCACTCGGAGGCGAGGTCAACGCCGGTCTCCGGCCGGTCATCAGAGTCTTCGAGGAGCGAAGCGTCGTCGGACGGCGCGTCCGGCTCCACCGTTTCATGCGCAGGCTCTCGCTCAGCAGGAGGCTCCTCACGTACGGTATCAGCGGTGGCCCGCGGGGGGTTCGTGGCGACGCTTCCGTTCTCTACCGCACGTTCGAGGCTCTCCAGCCGGCCCAGGATAGCTCCCATATCCGGTTCCGTGTAATCGCGGGTGAGCTTGACGAAGACCAGCTCCAGCTCCAGCTTGGGGTCTGCGCCGCGTCGCATAAGGCTCACGGCGTCGTCAAGTGCTTCGATCAGCCGCACGACTTCGGCCGTGGGGACGGCGTTCGCCTGCTCTTCGAGCTGGGGGCGTTCCTCGGCCCCGACCTCGGCGAGTGCGACCTCGGGGGCGTAAGGGAGGAGCATCAGGTTTCTCAGGTGCGCGAGCAGTTCAGCGACGAACTGGCCGAGATCCTTCCCCTCGCCCGAGAGGCGGTCCACTATGCGCAAGGCGTCCGCTGCCCTGCGTTCGTGCAGGGCGTAGGTTGTCTCGATGAGCGACTCGGGGCCGACGCCGCCCAGCAACTCGCGCACCATGGAGGCCGTGATCCTACCCTCCGCGAAAGACGAGAGCTGGTCAAGAAGCCCCTCCGCGTCCCTGAAAGAGCCCCTCCCCTGGCGCGCGATGACGGTCAGGGCCTCGGGTTCGACCTCGATGCCTTCTGCATCCGAGATCTCCCTCAGTTTCTCCGTAAGCGTCTCGATGCTCGGGCGGCGGAAGTCGAAGCTCTGGCAGCGGCTGATAATCGTCGGCAAGACCTTGTGCTTCTCGGTCGTGGCGAGCACGAAGATGACGTGCTCGGGGGGCTCTTCGAGCATCTTGAGGAGGGCGTTGAAGGCCTCGGCCGTGAGCATGTGGACCTCGTCTATGATGTAGACCTTCATCCTGCCGGCGACAGGCGCAAGGTTCACCTTGTCCCTGAGGTCCCGTATCTCATCTATCCCCCGGTTGGAGGCCGCGTCCATCTCGAGAACGTCCATCGAGGAGTTGCTCACGATGGCCCTGCAGCTCTGGCAAGTCCCGTCGGGCTCCGGCGTAGGCCCCTTCTCGCAGTTGAGGCCCATCGCGAGCACCTTCGCCGTGCTCGTCTTCCCCGTCCCCCTAGGACCAGAGAATAGGTAGGCGTGCGAGACGCGGTCCATCTCGATGGCGCGTCGCAACGTCCGTACAACAGGCTCCTGCCCAACGATGCCCCCAAAGCGCCGCGGACGCCACCTGCGGTAGAGCGTCGTGTGGTTCATTAGAAGTAACTTCGGTTCGAGTGACTCACACATTTAGTATACCGGACGACTCGTCTCGAACCATCGGGGGTGTCAGCACTTCAGCTTTTTGTACCAGCGCGCGACTCTGCCCGTAAGTACAAACCCAGATGTCGGCGGCAGGCTGAAGAGGGGTTGGTGGAACGCAACGAGTACCGCCGGAACGAGAGAGGCTGAAATGCTGACAAGGCGCCTGCAGGGCGCCGTGCTGACAAGCGAAGCCCGAAGGGCGGAGCGTGCTGAAATGCTGAAATGCCGCGCACCCCGCCTTCGACGTAACCGCACCCGGCGAACTTCCGGCCGCCGACTCCGGTCTGGCTACCCCGGAGCACATGAGGTTACCCGCTTAGTGCTGCTACCTTCCGGTCCTGACACGGTTCACGGGGCCCCATTGCCCGGGACCAGGCCATC
>DASTKM010000068.1:0-2245 GCA_035715885.1 Rubrobacter sp. | reverse complement strand
GCGCGATGTTCAGGAGCGAGTCCAGCAGGCTGTCGCCCAAGAGGTGCGGTTCGAGGCCGAGGTCGAGGAGGCCCGTGTGCTTGGCGTTGTAGTAGTGGTCGTACTTCTCGACGCGCGGGTTCTCGATGCTCTCCATCCTGGCCTCGATGCCGAGCTTGTTCGCGGCGTCCACCACCAGCTCGGCGAGCTGCCTGACCGAGAACTCCTCGGTGAACTGGTTGAAGACCCGCATCTCGCCGCGCTCGGCGGGGTTTTCCACGGCGAGCTCGATGCAGCGCACCGTGTCGCGGATGTCGAGGTAGCCCCTCGTCTGGGAACCGTTGCCGTAGACCGTGAGCGGATGGCCTATGGCCGCCTGCACACAGAAACGGTTGAGGACCGTCCCGAAGACCTCCTCGTAGTCGAAGCGGTTTATGAGGCGCCCGTCGCGCTCGGCCTGCTGCGTGACGGTCCCGTAGACGACGCCCTGGTTCAAGTCCGTGGCCCTCAAGCCCCAGATCTTGCACGCGAAGTGGATGTTGTGGGAGTCGTGGACCTTGCTGAGGTGGTACCAGCTTCCTGGCTGCTTCGGGAAGGGCAGGAGGTCCTTGCGGCCATTGTGCTCTATCTCGATGTAGCCCTCTTCGATGTCTATGTTGGGCTGGCCGTACTCGCCCATAGTACCGAGCTTCACTAGGTGGCAGTCTGGCACATACTCGTTTATGGCGAAGAGCACGTTCAGGTTGCCGATAACGTTGTTGTGCTGGGTGTAGACGGCATGGCGCCTGTCGATCATGGAGTAGGGAGCGGCCCGCTGCTCGGCGAAGTGCACTATGGCCTCGGGCTGGTGGCGCTGTACGACGTCGGAGACGAACTCCCAGTCCAATAGGTCGCCGAACTCAAAACCGATGGTCTGCCCGCTGACCTCGCGCCACGCCCCGACCCGGTCCTTTATGTCCGAGATCGGGGTAAGGCTCGCACCGCTTAACTCGTGGTCGATGGTACGCCTGACGCAGTTGTCCACGATCACCACCTCGTGGCCGACGTCGGAAAGGTGCAAAGAGGTCGGCCAGCCACAATACCCGTCGCCGCCTAGAACCAGTACCTTCATTACTCTCGCTCCCTTCTTGCTCTACAAACTCTTATGGGATCTGACCCAATTCAAACAGAACTTGCCAGCCGACGATTGTAGCGGAAAAATCGTTAGACGCGTACTAAATCGGTGTAAACGCTCTGTTCCGCTCTTCCTGCGGTCCGGCACGCCGGCCTCGCATAGCTCTGACGATACACCCGTTAGCATACCCGCCGCACGCTATATTAACGCAACTTAATGCAAATTAACATCGGTAGCCCATCTGGGTACAATAGCTTCGCCCGGAAGATCGGCAAAGGACGTCTTAGATAGTGGCACTGGAACAGGAAAGGACTACTCCTCCTTCTGCGGATGCGTCTCCCGGAGGAGAGGGACGTCTACGCAAAGCTAGTGTCTTGCTCGGTGGGCTTGCGGTCTTCGCGCTCGTGCTGGTCCTCTACCTCAAGACTCTGGCTCCCACCGTCCTCTACCTACAGGACCCCAAGCTGCTCGACGCGGTGATGCTACAGATGCAGGTCTCGGTGCTTGGCATCACGCATCCTACCGGCTATCCGACCTACCTGATGCTGACGCACCTCTTCACGTACCTGCCTTTCGGGGACCCTGCCTACCGCGTGAACCTCGGTTCCGCCGTCTACGCGGCGCTGGCCGTGGTAGCCGTCTACGCGGCCGGGCTCCTGCTCGGCCGGCGGGTGGTGGCCGCGGCGTCTGGCGCCCTGGCCTTCGGGCTAGGGACGGCCCTCTGGTCCCAGGCTGTTATCGCGGAGGTATACACCCTCAACGCCCTGCTCGTGTCCGCCACCATCCTTGTCCTGCTACTCTGGCGCGAGTACCGCAAAGACCGTTACCTGCTGCTCTCGGCCTTCCTTTTGGGGCTCTGCCTGACCAACCACCTCACCAGCGGATTGCTCTTGCCAGCCAGCCTTCTCTTGGTCGCCCTCGTAGACTGGCGCAGGCTAGTCGATGTCAGGCTCGTTGTAAGGGGTGCCGGGCTCTTCCTGCTCGGGCTCACTCCCTACCTGTATTTGCCCCTCAGGGCCGCGATGGACCCTCCAATGGAAGCGAACAACCCTACCGACTTCGGGCGTTTCTGGTACGTGGTCAGCGGGGGAAACCTGACCGGCTCGTTCTTCTCCTTCGGGCCTTCGGAGTTGCCGGAAAGGATGGTCTTCT
>DASTKM010000067.1:0-9587 GCA_035715885.1 Rubrobacter sp. | reverse complement strand
GACCCTTATTGAGCCAGCCTTGCGTTCGCGGGTTCCGACCCTAATCTCTTCCTCTGCTCTCTGCACCCTCACCTCGTCCTCATCGCTCACGTCGGTGGGATCGGCCACACCCGTCGTCTGGGTGCTCTGCTCGGCATAGTAGGCTCCGTGGGTGCCGCTCTGCTCGATGGTAGAAGAACGCTCGAGGCCGTAGTAGAAGTAGACCTCGTTCTCGAATTCGGGGGTGATCTCACGGTCGTCATCGAAAGTCGGTCCGTTCTTGAGCGTCTCCTTGTCTGCTGCGACCTCGATGATCTGCCGCGCGTCGTTGACCCTCGCTATATGGAACGGGATCAGGGAAGTACGGGTCCCTAGGAAGCCCATCTTCACGCCTATGTACTCGGGGCTATCGTTCTCGTCTACGAACAGGTCGTCTACACTGCCGATCTTCTCGTAGCTTCGGTCGTAGACCGTGTAGCCTGCGTAGCGATCCTCTACTTCCTCCGTGAACTTGTCAGTGCGCGCTTCGCGTTTCAAGGTAAATACCTCCACATAGGATGCTTCGTACGACCATACATTGCTAGCTCTACCCACTCTCCTGGCAAAGCTAAACGCCGCTGTTGGGAGAGACCCTGGACACCTGGAGATGCTCTTGGGTTGCTCCCCGAACAGATGAGCGTCTACCTCGATCGTGGCTACGATTCGCAGACCACCCGCCAGAAACTAAAGTCCCGTGGCCTGGAGCCCATGATTTCCGAGAAGGGCAAGCCGGCTCCGTTTCAGGCCACAAAGCGTTGCGTGGTAGAGCGAATTAACACCTGGCACAACGTCCACAAGAAACTGGTGTACACAGAGGTAACGAAGGGTCATCGACTTGTGGGCCGCCTTCTCCGAGGTGATAATTACCGTAAGCAGCGAATCCGAGAAGCCTGGAGAGGCTACCGTTTGGAAAGTCGACCCCACCGCAGGCCATGAGGAGCCACCTATCGGCGAAGCCTCTTACTCCGATCCGATAAAATCCGGGCGATTAGCTGGAGTGGTAGTGCAGGGCTCCCTGAAGCGTCCTGACTTCTCCCTCTAAGGCAGAGCGAGCTCTACTTACACTGCCCACCATCTCAGGCCGGATAGCAGATTCGATCAACAGCCGCACGCTGTGGCCCTCAGGCAAGGATTGCGCCAAACGCTTCAGCTGCGTCACGCAGCGCCTTAGTTCCGAATGATTTTCTTCCTTTAGGAGACGCTCCAGTTCACTCAGCAAGTCTCGTGCCTGCTCTGCCTTGCGTAGCTCTTGTAGCAGCTGCTCACGTCGTTCCTGCATCGCGCCATCACCTCCCTATCCGCTTGCGCCATCAGGACCTCTGTAAGCCTTCCTGAGCCTCTACTGTAACGCAGTGGGGCGGACTCTACTCTGCTGTTCCTCGCCCGTCTGAGGCGATTCTCGCGCCGCCATGATGGCCTCTAGGTCCTGACAGAGATCGTCACGCTCCCGTTCGGCCTGCTCCCGCCGGCGTTGCTCTTCCGCCATTCCCTCGCGCAGCGTGGTCTCCGCCATTTCGCGGCGGACTCACTCGGCACCGAACTGTTCCCTGACGGCGCCCAACTCGTGTGTAGTCCGACAGGATCTCGTTCAAGCGGGTCGCTATCATTCGGAAGACCTCCTTACTAGCGGTTGTGCAGTGGGCGCCTAATGCACATCTGCACTTGTGCGCCCACCGCCGAGCGAATCTCGCTCTATACCGTAACCCTCACATTCACCTTCAGCAACCTTGATCCCGTTGTGTACGGTGTTCCGATGGATCCCGAGGAGTTTGGCGGCCTCTCCGAGAGTCACATACTCCTTTGTAGACTCGTCGGGTTGTGCGCCCTCTGTACGCCCTTCTCCCACGAGGGGGATACTAGACCATCAGGACCGGGGCGACCAGGCCCTTAGAAGCCAAACCAGCAACGATGCCCCCGTCGATCCGGCAGGTAGGGGAAAGAGGAGGGCCAGACTATGCTGGTCGGAGACGCTCAGGGCAGTAAGGGGATGGCTGAAGCCATCGATCATGCTCAATCGATACTGGAGAGCGTTCTGCGGGAAGCCAAGACCGCCGGTGCTGAGAACGCTGCTAGATCGGGTATTTTCGGCAGAGTGCTCTACCTCTATGTCCCCTAACAACAAACAACCGATCATTAAGCCTAATGCCCGACGAGCATTTCAGCCTGTAGCGTGTGCGAGACCTGACAAGCCATGCACGAGGCTCTTAGAGCAGTTCGGCTAGGGGCACGTTGGAGAGGAGGGCGTTCGTATGTTTTTCGTCCAGGCTGGAGAGCGGGGGACGGATGTTGCGCCATTGCTTGTCGCCGGTCAGTGTGGCCATGAGTTGTTTGAGGGCCGGTATTACAGGATATGCTTCGATGGACGCGCGCAGTTGCGTTAGGCGTTCTTGCAAGGCTTCCGCCTCGTCGTCTTTCCCCAATGCGTGCGCGTCGTGTACGCGGCGAGCGAGGCGGGAGGTGACGTTGACGGTTGCGGAGATGCAGCCTTCACCGCCGCTACGCAGCGTTTCTAGAAGGAAAGTCTCCGTGCCGGCGAGGACGGAGAAGTCTGGGAATTCCCGGCAGAGGGTCATGATGCGTTCCCTCTCACCGGAGCTGTCCTTCGTACCGACTACCACGCCGGTGTAGGCCTCGATGAGGCGTGAGATCAAGGGCAACCCGAGGTCGACGCCTGTCATCTGTGGGATGTGATAGAGGTAGAGGCGCAGACGGTCGTCGCCGACGCGCTCGACGACCTCGGCGAAGAAGCGGAACAGACCATCATCCCCTACGTCCTTGTAGTAGAACGGCGGCAGTACGAGCGCACCCGCGGTCCCAGCCTCGAGCGCCGCGCGGCTCAGCCATACGGTGTCAGTGATGGCGCAGGACCCGGTCCCTGGCAGTAACTTCTCTACGGGTACACCACTTTCGATTAGCGCTTCGAGCGCCGCGAGCCGCTCGTTCACGGAGAGGGAGTTTGCCTCACCCGTAGTGCCGAAGACCGAGAGCCCGTGGCAGCCCGCCGCGAGCAACCTGTGGCAGTGGGCGGCGAAAGCCTGATGGTCCGGGTTTAGGTCCTCGTCCATCGGGGTGAGGACGGCTGCCAGGACACCCTTCAGCCCCACTGCGCCCGATCTCTCTTTACTCTCCATGGTCTCCTCTCTGCCCGGTCCACACGCTCTCCAGGGTCATTCTTGCCTCGGGAGGTTGCCAGGAGGCTCGGGTTGCGGCACGTCAGGGGGCTCGGGTTGCGGCAGGCCTTCGGGCATGGACGTCCTGACCTTGTAGACGACCACGGCGGCGCCGTCGAACCGTTCGTAGCGGACCGGCTGGAAGCTCCTCTGGAACTCGGAGACCATCTGCTGGTCCGGATCTGTGTGCGAGATTAGATGGAAGACCTCCTTGTAGTCTCCTTCTTTCACCCTGCTTTCTATCTTCTGGAAGTCACCGGCCTCACAGGCTTGTACGTCGTCTCTCGCACCCGACTCTCTGATCCTCAGATAGTAGTCGAGCCTGTTGTCTGTGTCGCAGCGGACGACCAGAGTGTTCTTGCCTTCGTGGCCTGTGACGAAGAGGGCGGCCTTGCGGATCTGTTCCTTGGTCGGGGTGGTGTAGTAGTCCATCGAGAACAGCAGGTACGCAAGGCCCACCGCGGCCAGCCCGACGGCCACGGTTCCCTGGAAGACCGCCGCCGCCCTGCCCGAGAACGTGCGGGTTACGGAGCGTGCAAGGAGGAGGTAGACGGCGGGTAGTGAGACAAGGAGGTTCTCGTTCGTGAGCATAGACTGCGACGCCACGATGGCCACGACGAACGGTCCCAGGGCCCACACTGCGAGCAGCAAGCCTGGTGGGACTACGCCTCTCTTCCTGCGACGCCGCAGGTCGTCCCAACCGCGGATGAGGAGGAAGGAGAGCAGCGTCCACGCGGCGAACGAGAGCAACCCCGAGCGGCCGAACAGGAACTGGAAGTAGTCGGGCGGGACCTGTAGGGTCGGCTCCCCGGTCAGTGTCCCACTCTGTGTGTTGTACCCAAACTGGTGGACCATGCTAGGCAGCCAGGGCAGGTAAGCGACGGTTACGGGGACGTAAAGGAGCATCGCCTTCCGCAGCGTGCCGTACGCGAGCGCCGCCAGTGCTGCGCCCTGTAACACGACAAGGATCAGCCCGAAGTAGTGCACGTAAGCGCAGAGTACGGCGCAGACGACGTAAAGGGCGGATTCTCCGGTCGGCAGTTCCCGGCGATAGCGCAGGCCGAGCATAACGCTCCACCAGAAGTAGAAGGTGAGGATGGAGAGCAGGATCAGCATCGAGTAAACGCGGGCTTCCTGGCTGAAGTAGATGGGAGCCCAGAATACCGCGAGGAAGAGCGCCGCTACGATCCCCTCGCGCTCCGAGTAGAGCATCTTGCCGAGAAGGTAGATCGCCGGTATACACAACCACCCCGCAAAGGCAGAAGGAAGCCTCAAAGCCCACTCCGAATCGCCGAAGATCCACTGCGCGAAGCGGAGGATCAGGAAGTAAAGGGGAGGATGGTCGTCGCCCCGCACTCCCCCGATGACCTGGGAGATCGTCTCCCTGGTGCTGATGTCCCAGCTCGCCAGCTCATCGCTCCAGAGCGACTGGAAGCCCAGGCCGTAGAATCGCAACACCGCACCGAGGAGCATAATCTCCAGCAGAACAAGAAGCGCCCTGCTCTCCAACAAGGAGCGGAGGGGCGGTTCGCGAAAGCGCCTTTCGCGAACCGCCCTTCCTGAGGGTGTCCCACGGCGGTAGGCGCGTACTGGCTCTTTCTCGCTCGTCCTAGATCCTGACACTGTACGCGCTCCCCTTTCACGCACGGTTACGAGCAGCGGACGTTATGGGATGTTAGAACAGGTTCTCCAGGTACATCAACGTCTCCTCCGATCCTAGACAAACCATTGTGGGGACTGCGTGAGTGGGCACGATATATAGGGCTGCTCGCAAACCGCAGCAGGGCGGTTCGCGAACCGCCCCTACCCTTTCTCAAGGGCGCGCTGTACGAATTTCTCTGCGGCTTCGGGGTTGTTGTAGCTCAGGACGCCGCCGGTCAGAGGGTTCTTTATCTCGTAGTGACCGCCTGCATCCCTGTCGATGATGACAGGATAGTAGCGGTCTCCGACCTGCTTTACGGCGTACTCGGTCGTGCCCTTCTCTTCGCCCACCTCGCCTCCTGGGTTGGTTGCAAAGAGGACATCCTCATTGTAACCGCAATCGGCTTGTCAGCAGTTCAGCTTCCTGTTTTCGCTCATAGCCGATGGCTCAAAGCCGAGCGAGCGATTCGCGGTATGTCAATCCTCCTGCCAGTCACCCTAGACTTCCCGAATGAGGATGGCTACCTCTGCCGGAGCGAGGGGCTCGCGCTGCGAGGCTCCAAGGGTAACGCGCCGCACGAAGCCTGCGCCTACGGTTCTGGGACGGTAAGAGGGGAAGGTGTGCAGGAAGTACTTGCCTGGCCCGCGCCTGCGGGCCGGACGGTGTTCGATCCAGAGCAGTGGACGGGGCAGATCCGGCAGCCCACCAGAGAAGTGCTCCCTGACAACCTCGGCGGCCAGATAACCTGACACCTCTCCCGTAGCGACGCCTCCGACCTTGGGGAGCTCCTCGCACACGACAACGGGAGCGTCGCACTCGGCGCCTTTGTAGATCCTGATCCAGCAGCACCCGGCCCCGAGCCTGTAGCCCGTCCTGTGATGCATGTATTCGTGCGTGAGGTTCATCTCGCAACCCGCATTCTACAGGGTGGCACCGTGCCAGGCCCGGAGCAACTCCTGCTCCCTCTCGGGCCTGAGGCCCGCAGCAGGCTCTCTACCCGCCCTCGTGGCGCGGTCCCAATCCAGCACGTCCTCGATCGTCTCGGACAGGGGTCGGAAGGTGAGTCCCGCCTCGATGGCCCTGCCACAATCTATGGTCTGCAGGGCGGCGTACTCCCGCGGTAACCACAACGGCAACTCCGTGAACGGCTCAACTCCCTTCTCCTCCAGGAAGTCCTCGGACACCCAGACTGGCTCCGCGCCGGCGCCACCGACGGCTTCGCATTCTTCCAGCAATCGGCCCATCCGTAACTCGTAGTCAGGGCCCGTGGCGTTATACGTTCCGGTCCGGCGCTCCTCCGACATCTTTACCATCCACGACGCTAGGTCTCGCACGTCGATGTACTGCACTCCACGCTCTTCGTGGTCAGGGGCAAGTATTTCGCCCCCGGCAGCGACCCGGCGGGGCCAGTAGGAAAAACGGTCCGTGGGGTCGTGCGGACCAGAGATCAAACCTGGACGGACGTTCAACACCCTGTCCGGCAGCATCTCCTCGGCGGCCCGCTCGCACAGTGCCTTGAGCCCCCCATAAGTCTCCTCCGTAACCTCCTCGACCGTCGGGTCTGGGAGCTCCCGCACCGGCGCCTCTTCGTCGGCCCCCGGCGCGATGGCGTCAGAGTAAACGGAGATGCTGGAGACGAAGGTGTAATGTTCGACAGCATCAGCAAGTAGCCCGGCAGACGCCCTGACGACCCTGGGCACGTAGCCGCAGGTGTCGATCACCGCATCCCAGCGCCGTCCCAAGAGGGCTGAGAGGTTCCCTTCTCTGTCGCCCTCGAGCTTCTCGACCTCGGGGAACAGCCCTGGCTCGCTCAGCCCCCGGTTGAAGAGTGCAGGCCGATGGCCGTCCCCGAGCGCCGCCTCGACGAGGTGGCGCCCGAGGAATCCCGTTCCGCCCAGTATGAGTAGGTCCATCCGTGCTATATGCGCACAGGCTCTACTTGCCTGCCGCGATGACGCCCTCTTGCGGACGGTTTACGACCCTGTCGATAACACCGTACTCCAGGGCCTCCTCAGGTCCCAACATGTAGTCGCGATCGGTGTCGCGTTCGATCTTCTCGATGGGCTGCCCCGTCATCTGGGAATACAGCTCGTTCATCCGCTGCTTGGTCCTTACGAGCTCCCTGGCGTGGATCTCCACGTCCGAGACCTGCCCCCCGAGACCCCCGCCGATGTGCGGCTGGTGCAGCAGTATCCGCGCGTTGGGGAGCGCGCTCCGCTTGCCCTTCGCCCCCGCCGTAAGGAGGAACGACCCCATCGAGGCCGCCATCCCAAGCGCCGTCGTCGCCACATCCGCGTTGACGAACTGCATGGTATCGTAGATCGCCATCCCAGCATGCACGCTCCCACCAGGGGAGTTAATGTACAGGTTGATGTCCTGCTCGGGGTCCTCAGAATCCAGGTGCAAGAGCTGGGCCATCACGACGTTGGCGACCTGGTCGTCAACCGGCATCCCGATAAAGATGATCCTGTCCGCCAAAAGCCGCGAATAGATGTCCATAGTCCGCTCCCCACGCGGACTCTGCTCCGTCACATAGGGAACGACCAGCCTCGGATCCAAACTCATCACCAAACTCCCTCTACTTCCGCCAACACGCTATACTCCAATTAGCGTAACATTGTTGTAGGTTTTGTGCAAGTTTTTTGCAGTGTTTTGGAGGTACTGAGTATGGACCTTCCGCGTTTGCGGCGCATTCGGCAGGGGGCTGTGATGAGTCAGGAGGAGTTGGCTGAGAGGAGTGGGGTTGCGCGGGACACGATCTCGAAGCTCGAGACGGGACGAAGGGGGGCGTATCCTTCTACGATCCGCAAGCTCGCCGCCGGTCTCGAAGTACGGCCACAGATGCTGATGGGTGGCGTGGAGTATCTGGATGAGCCGTCCGAAGGGGAGCCAACCGATAAGAAGCCCGTAGAGAAGCCGGAAAGGGACAAGAGGATCGGATTCTAGAGCGATCTTCTTGTAGGGACGGTTCGCGAACCGCCCAGGAAGTTGACGAACCGCCCGCAGGGCGGCGTGCTGACTTGCTGAAGTGCTATCGGCCTGTTTCAGGTTGACACTGACGCGAGATCCTGGATCCCGGAGGCTACCTGGGCGACTTCCTCCCATTGCGCCCCGGCATCTGTGCCGCGGAGTATCGTCCCGTCTCCGAAGCCAGCGTACAGCGTCCCTGGTGTCTGTGGGTCCTGGCACAACGCATAGGGGAATGCGAACAGGCCTTCGAGGACAGGCTGCCACCGCTCATTGCCTGACCTGCGGTAGATGGTCGCATTCGATGGTCTTGCGCCGTGCGCCCGGCCAGGTCCCGAGGCTGCCGAAGTGTAGACGAGCGAGGGGTCTTCCGCGTCTGCGGCCAGGCCCCACACGTAGTGAAGATCCATCCCCCCGTCTGCGCCCTCCCAGCTCTTGCCGAAGTCCGTGCTCTGGGCGAACCCACCGCCCCCGGCCTCGTACAGGAGCTCAGGAGCTCCGGGGTGGGCGAACAGGGAATGGCAGTCGGCCTGGGCACCAGGCCTCTGGTCTTGCCAGGTCTCACCGCCGTCGGCGCTCCTCACCACCCCGCCCAGCTCTATGCCGGCCACGACGAGATCTGGGTCTGCATAGGAGAGCGCGATAGCACGGACGTGGGAGGTCCATGGCCTGGGTGGGAAGCTCCAGGTTGGCGCGGAGGGAAGATTCCTCATGCCCTCCAGCTCGCGCCAGGATAGACCGCCGTCGCGGCTGACGAACAGGGCCGAGGGCTCTGTCCCCGCGTAGACAGCCCCGTCGGTAGGCGAGACGGCGACGGCGGTGACCCTGGGGTGTCCGATGCCGGAGAGCTTTTCCCACGTCCCTCCTCCGTCCTCGCTCTTGAAGATACCCTCGTCCGAGGTGCCGACGTAGAGGGTGTCTGGATCTTTGGGGTCCAACGCCAGGCACCGGGCGCCGCGCCCTTCCAGCCCGGTCTCGACCCTACCGTCCTCTATCACAGACACAGCATTTTCTCCTGCCACGTACAGTCGTACCACGGCTAGACCTCCTTTTTCGTACCGGTGAGAGTATGCGATGACGCTCACAGACATACAAGGCCGAAGTGGAAGGCGTCAGGCACCCTACCTGGTCGCCTGGCGTTCCGACCTTTCGGAAATAGGTACTCCTGACTATGCGCTCCGCCCTCGATCCTCCCTGTCCCCAACCAGGACAAGACACAAAGTCCTTCAGGCACAGGAAGGTATGACCTCGCCGACAGTGACTTCGCCCAAGCTGAGATGCGGAAGTGCTGAGTTGCTGAAATGCTACTGAAGCAACTTCTTCAGGTTTTCTTCCAGGTAGTCCGCGGTTACGCGGTCTTCCGGGGAGTAGGCGACGGCCTCCTTGCAGAGGTGGTAGAGGGCCAGAGTACGGGTCGGAGAGAGTCGCCTGCTCCCAGCGTGTTCCAGGACGAGCCGCATAAGCTCCAGGGCGACTTCGGCCTCGCTCTTGCGCTGCTCCATACGGATGCCTCCCTCCGGGCAGTTCTGTGCAGGGAATTATACCGGCGGAGCGAGCAGCTATGGTAGAATCGGGAGCGCTTTGATCCCAGTTCCAGGCCCCAGAAGGGACTCAGATACGCGGCCCGGAGGCACGCGGGAGGCTGACGATGCCTGTGGGTGAGCCGAGCAGACCTTACGTCGTCTGTCCCGTCTGCGGCCACCGGTTCAGGGCCACTTACGCGAGCACCTACGTCACCGTCGGCAGGGAGGCCGACCTCTGTCCAAAGATCCCCGGCCGCCCCTCAGACG
>DASTKM010000066.1:0-6344 GCA_035715885.1 Rubrobacter sp. | reverse complement strand
TTTGAAGAAGCTTGCCTCGACGCTAACCCGGTTCATGCTGCGCTGCACCCGCTTGGGATGGCGCGTGGCGTCGATCCCGAAGACCTCGACCTCTCCGCTGTCAGGGAGGACGAGCGTGGAGATAACACGCACCAGCGTGCTTTTCCCGCTCCCGTTGGGCCCGAGGATGCCGACGACCTCCCCTTTCCCGACCGAGAGCGAGATCGAGTCGAGGGCGCGTACCACCTCCCCACGCCGCTTCTTGAAACTCTTCTCTACTCCTCTTAGCTCCAGAGCCTTCATAAGAACCTCCTATAGAAATCCCGCCCTGAGGGGCGCCCACTCTACAGGCGCCCCCTGGCCTCCAACCTCTCCCAAACGACGCGCCAGGTCTCCTCGCTCTCAGCGGCCACCGCCAGGGCGAAGAGCCTGCGCGCTACCCTGGCCCTCAGGGAGGGCCGTCCAGGGGACCGCGCGTATCTCCCGCGCTCGGCCACCCTTTCGGCGAAGTCTTGTTCACGGGCTTCCCGGTCCTGTGCCAAGACGTAGTGCCAGTCGTTGAACATCTCTCTGTCTCCTTCTCTCGTCTCTTCGTCGCGCCCTGGAAGGGCTGATACCGTCCGTGTTGGGATCGGAGCCAAAGACCTTCGCCAGCTCTCTCGGAGCAAAGCTCGAGGCCCCCGGTCCGCTCGGTCCGGGGGCCTCTCCTGAGAAGTGTGGTTGAGCTAGAAGCTCACGTTCTCATCGCGACCTCACGGACCTCGGGACGCACCTCTCCCCCGAACACCGGAACACCTATGTTCGTGCGACGGATGTGCATCAATCCTTCAGTCCTTCTCGCGACAACAACATCGCTAGAACTCTACCCCCCCAGCGAGAACTTGTCAACGATCTCACTTAACTTTACTTAATGCAAGCTGGTCAGCATCTCAGCACGCGTCCTGTCGGGAGCTTGTCAGCTTCTTGTGCGTGCTGCATGTTTGGCTGAGGACGACGAGACCTGAGAGAATCAAGTTCCTGATGCAAATGGCTGTTTCGAAGAAGGATTACTCATGACCGAGATGAAAGCAACGCCGGAGGAATCGATCGCCCGCGTCACGGTATCAGCAGATACCGGGTTCTTACCACCCCTGATCGACTTCGTGAAGCAGATTACCCATCGGCTCGGCCTGGGGGACGCCGAGCAAGTGGATCACGCCGTCGAACTGGTTTGCACGAACATTATCGAGCACGCCTTCGGACCTGAAGAGGAGGGTTCCTTCGACGTCCAGGTCCTGCGCCGACCGGGTCTTGTGGTCGTGGCGGTCGAGGATCGGGGGCTGCCCTTCGACTACAAACGCCTGCAGGACGGTGAGGATCGGACCGTGCTGGAGATACTTCACAGGTCCTTCGACGAGACGCGATTTATCAACCTCGGCCGGCGCGGCAACAGGGTCGAGTTACTCAAGCACCTTCCTCACACCGACGTCAGGGACCACCTCCCCGAAGAGGAGCACCGCGGAACCGTGGAAGCCGCCGCTGCGCATGAGGACGTCCCTCTGGAGATTCGCATGATGCGTCCTGATGAATCATTCGAGCTTTCGCGCTGCGTCTACCGCTCCTACGGCTACAGCTACGACTGGGACTACATCTACTATCCTGACAGGATCAGGGAGCTTCAGGAGAAGGGGCTAATGATCTCCTGCGTCGCGGTAACGCCGGAGGGCGAGTTCGTGGGGCATCTAGCGATTACCGTGGAACGTCCCGGCTCGCTTGTGGGGGAGTCCGGACAGGCGGTCGTGGACCCACGGTTTCGTGGACACCATCTCTTCCCGAGAATGAAAACGTTCATGGCGGAGTGGGCCGCTGACGCCGGCATGTACGGGCTCTACAGCGAGGCGACCGCCATCCATCCGTACAGCCAGAGGGGCAATCTTCATCTCGGCGCGCGGGAGACGGGGTTCTTGCTAGGCTATATTCCTGCGTCCGTCTCGTACAAGCAGATCGGCGAGGAGAGAGAAGGTCGTCGCGGGTCCGTCGCCCTGTTCTACATGCGCATCACAGACGAACCGGAGCGCGAGATCTATCCTCCGCCACCTTATCTGGAAGCGGTCAGGCGCGTCGTCGAACACAACGGGCTGCGACGGACTATCGGCGGGGTCCCTGACCCGACGCTACAGCACTCCCTGATGAGCGTCGAGGTGCGTCAGGACCACAACCTCGCCTTCCTGCGCATCGAGGAACCTGGGGCCGACCTCGAGGAGCTTGTCCACCGCCACCTGCGAGATCTCAGCCTGCACCGCGTGGATTGCGTCTACGTGGACCTTCCTCTCTCCCATCCTGCGACGCAGAGATCTGCGGCCGGGTTGAATAACCTCGGGGTGTTCTTCGGTGGGATCATCCCCGAAGCCCATGACGGAGGAGGAGACGTGCTCCGTCTCCAGTACCTGAACAACGTCGAGATCGAAGCCGGCGACGTCAGCACAGCATCGGACTTCGGAGAAGAGCTCCTTGGCCTGATCTTCAGGCAGAACACACTTCCGTAGGCTCGCAGGCGGTTCAGGCGACCGTGAGGTCCAACTCGCTGGAGATCTCGATGCTCCCCTTTACGGAAGCCGCCACCGGACAGCTATCGGCGTAGACTTGGAGTGCCCTTTCTATGGTCTCGCGGTCCCGCCCTTGCGCCGTGATGTGGAAGATCTGTTTGATCCTCTTGATCACAAGCACCTTGCTCTCGACCTCGATCTCTCCGACCGTCTCGGCGTGGAGGTTCTCGAACGACACCTGACGCGCTGCCAGCGCGCCTGAAAAAGTGCCGAGCAGTCAGCCGCCCGCGGCGGCGACCACGTAGTCGAGCGTGGTGTCGTAGGGTTCTACGTTCTCCGGGGAGACGCCGTAGTGTTCGGCGACCTCGCTGTGGACACCGAACAGCACCGGATCCTCCTGGACGGGGAGATAAGCGCGGCGGATCTTCCCCTCCACCGGCTCCACTTTTACCTCGGAGACGTACTTTACTCCTGACACGCTCATCTCCTCTCCGCTGTGTGCCCCCGCAGTATACAGGTCCCCCTCTAGTGCGCCCCGGGCGGCGCTCGTCTCCCGCGCAGGGCAGCGAAGATGCCCCAGAGGCTCACCAGGGCCCAGGTGCCCTCCAGGAGTAGGAAGCCCAGTTGCTGGTCTACGACGGCCACCACCGTCAGCACGGCCGAGCCCAGGAAATTGGCTACCGAGTACCAGAGGTTGGAGGGTTGGATCCAGCCAAACAAGTTGGCGGCGAAGGCGGCGAGGATAGCCAGCGCTCCGAGAACCGAGATCACCTGCAGCACAGAAGGGTACCTTCGGAAATACTATCTTGCCAGCGCGTGGTACTCCTCGTTGGGAATCATGCCGCACGCCAGCGACATACGGTTGGTGAAGTTATACATACTGGCGATCTCCACTACATCCCAGACCTCCTCCTCGGTCAGCCCGTAGCCCTTGAGGCGTTCCAGGTCTCCCGGATCGCAATCCAGCGGGCGCTCTGTAACCTTGACGGCGAAGTCCAGGATGGCCGTGCGGCGTTCGTCGAGGCCGGCCCTCCTGTGATCTAGCGTGATGCGGTCGGCAAGGATGGGGTCGCCCAGGGCCTGGCGAAGGGCGGCGCCGTGGGCGACCAGGCAGTAGAGGCAGCCGTTCGCCATCGAGACGGCCACGGCGATCATCTCCCTCTCCGCCGCGTCCAGGTTCGGGGTCGGCTCGTGGAGCTGGCGGTAGTGGGCGAACCAGGCGGAGAGCCGCTCGGGACGGTAACTGTAAGCTTTGAAGACGTTGGGAACGAACCCGACCATCTCCCGCGCCTTCCTGAAAAGCCCCTGCAGGTCCTCGGGAAGCTCGGACTCTTCGGGGATGGGGAACCAGCTTAGGGGCACACCAGTCCCCTTGCGCGAGATGTGCTCGACATCGGTCATCGGCTCCTCCTAGCGGCCTACGGCCCGCATCTGCTCTTCGGCGTAGCGCTCGCCGGCGGCCGATCCGCGAGGCATGGCCCCCTCGATGCTGGCGAGGTCGTCCTCGGTGAGCGTTACGCTTGCGGCGCTGGCGTTTTCTTCTAGGTACTCCCGGCGCTCGAACTCCTCCTCGTCCCCCGTGCCGTAGAACTCGCTCATCCCCATGCACCCGAGCCCAAGCTCCGATACGACGAGCCCTTCGCGACCCAGATTTCGCTGATCCACAGATCACTCCTCTAGCCTGGTGTTTCTTGATACCACCGCCCGAGTTTATTACACAATTCGCCGCGAGCATATTTCAGCATTTCAGCTTCGCGTGTGAGAATAGGGGGTCTCGAGATGCTCGTGTGAAAGGAGGAGTCGTCGGCTTGCGTGACCTGGTCGTCCGGTGCTGTGAACCGGAAGATTACAAAGCCGTGCACCTCGTCTACTCCTCCCCACGGGCTATGGCCGAAACACTTGGAGTTCCGTACTCTTCGGAGGATGCATGGCGCGAAGAGCTTGCCAGAGAACGAGACGATAACTTCTCTATAGTGGCCTGCGTACAGGGTAAGGTCGTCGGCCATCTCGCGCTCAGTGTCTACATGAACCCGAGGACTCGACACTCAGGACACTTCGGTATAGCGGTAAGGGATGATTGGCAGGGCAAGGGCGTCGGCACCCGGTTGATGGAAGCTTGCGTGGACCTCGCGGACAACTGGTTGGGCCTTACGAGGTTGGATCTCCGCGTATACACCGATAATGCGCCCGCGATTGCACTCTACGAGAAGTTCGGATTCAAGGTCGAGGGAACCCACAGGCGATTTGCACTCCGCAACGGCGAGTACGTGGACGCTCACGTCATGGCCCGTCTGCTGGTGTAGGGGCAGATTGCGATTCCCTGACACCGGGCATGATCTAAAGGAAGTAAACGTAGGAAAGGAGCCGAGCCATGGCCCAGTGCGATGTCTGCGGCAACGACTACGACAAGGCGTTCTCCATGCTGCTAACAAACATACCCTCAGCGATGAACTCCGCATTGGGCTCGGTTGGCGGCCCGAAGCGATAGGTGATCCTGATCTCGCGTTCCCCGTCTTCGCGCCTACCGATCGTGACGCCAGCCACGAGGAGCTTCACAAGCTGGCGGCGAGCCTGGAAGGCTTCCTCAGTCTCCGCCTCGACCTCTGAGATGCGCTCCTGTAGAGTGGCGAGCCACGCGCTCGTCGTCTGGGCGATCTCCCGCTTCTCGGCATACTGTGACAGGTCAGCCTCGACCGACTCCAGGAGGAGCCGGAGGTTACCGATCTGGTTTTTGAGGTCGGCGAGGTACACACTCAACTCATCCTCAGAGATGTGTCCCTGCGCGTAGAGCCGCACGTAGCGATCCTTCTCGGCCTGCTTTCCGGCCAAGCGCTTTCCCAGGTCTCCCCGACGCCTTTCGAGCTTCTCCGCCTCGTCTTCGTCCCCCATCTGCTCTCTGACCCGCTCCAGTACCTCTCCAGGGTTCTCTAGGAAGGATCGCACGTCCTCCCACACCGTCTTCTCCAGCCACTCAGCTTTGACGTAAGGCGGCTTGTGCGGCGACGCTTTAGGGGTCTTCTCAGGCCACTTTGCGATACACACGTAGTAGGAGTAGCGTTTGCCCTTGCTCCACGTGGCATGTCCAGAGCACCCATATCCGCAGTGTGCGCACTTCACCAGTCCGGCCAGCAGATATCTTCGGTCGGTCTTGCGGTTACGATAGCGCCTGTTCTCGGAAAGCGCGGCCACGGCCTTGTCCCTAACGCTCGTATTCTCCAGGATGATCGGCACCTCGCGCTCGATGACTTCCTCGCCGCCGTTAATTTTTACCCTGTGAAGACCAGTGTATGCGCTCTGGTGGACGATGTTTGAGAGGGTCTTAGACTGCCACAGCCTCCCCGGCTTGCGCTCGCCGGTACCGTAGCGTGTTCCGGGAGCGGGTACGCCCGAATCGTTCAGGCGCTTTGCTTCCGCATAAAGTGTTGAGCCGCCCGCGATGTTGGCGATGATCTCCCGTACAATCTCCGCTTCCTGCTCTTCGACCACAAGCTGGGCATCCGCGTTGGCACGGTACCCGTAGGGTATGCGTCCCATGTGTTTGCCTCTCCGAAAAGCTCGGTGCAGCCCGGCCTGAGTCCTCTCTCGGATATTCTCGCGATCATACTCCGCGAAGCTGGCGAGCATCTGGAAGATCAGCCTTCCGGAAGGGTTGGATGTATCTATAGGTTCGCGGCCGGAACGCAAGGTTGCCCTGGCCGCGTCGAGGCGGTCATGAGCGTCGACGATGACAAGCAGTGAACGTCCCAGCCTGTCTAGCTTGGAGACGAGCACTGCCGTGAATCTGCCCTCCCGAGCATCTTCCAAGAGCTGCCTGCCGTCGGGCCTTTCGTGCAGCGGAAC
>DASTKM010000065.1:0-16715 GCA_035715885.1 Rubrobacter sp. | reverse complement strand
CTGGGCTCCTCTATCCAGGTCGCCCTGCTCGTCACCCCCATCCTCGTCTTCCTCGGGCCCCTGCTCGGCCATCCCCTGCGCCTGATCTTCACCCCCCTGGAGCTCGGCGCCCTCGGGGCCGCCGTGGTCGTAACAGGCTTCGTCGCCCTCGACGGCAGGTCCAATTGGTTAGAAGGCGCGATGCTCTGCGGCGTCTACGTTATCGCCGCCCTCGCGTTCTTCTTCTCGCCATAGAGAGGTTTCAGGCACTCTGGTTTGTTTCGGTTATGTAGCCGGATGCTGATCTTTCTCCGCACGGATGCCGTACATCAAGGGGATGGTTGGGACGTCTTCAGGCGGAACCATTCGTTTCCCCCGTAGCTCGCGCATCCCGGCGAACTTCCGTTCCCCGTTCGCGTACGGGTATTCTTCGAGAGCCGTGATCCTGAGTCCCGCTTCGGCCAGCGCCGTAATAACCTCCCCGAGTCCCCACCGAAAGAGATAGCAGCCTTCGGGGCTCTGGAAGTCTCGAACCCCCTCGACGAACCCGGCTGGGGTGAGACCTCCGCCTGACACGGCCACGTAGTCGCCGACGCCTTCTTCCAGGGGTAG
Organism: Rubrobacter sp.; assembly: GCA_035715885.1. Lineage (GTDB taxonomy): Bacteria > Actinomycetota > Rubrobacteria > Rubrobacterales > Rubrobacteraceae > Rubrobacter_D. The sequence goes on along the minus strand of DASTKM010000065.1, from coordinate 16,124 downwards.
CGGTTCCCCGCCGGAGGGATAGTCGTGAACGTGGTTCCAGTCTTTGTCGAAGATGTCGGCCGCAGGATGGAAATCCACCAGCACAAAGCGCCCGCCGGGGTTCAGGATGCCGGCGGTGCCCCGGGCCCAGCCTCTGAGATCTGGCAGCCAGCAGATGACACCGTAGGAGGCGAAGGCGATGTCGTAGTGCCTGCCCTCGCGTGTCGCTTCCTCGAGCCAGTCGTACACGTCGGCGCGCTCGAACGTGGCCCTTGTGCCGGTTTTCTTCGTGAGATCCCGGGCACGGGAGACGGCTTCGTCGCTAATATCCACACCCGTAACCGTCGCGCCTAGCTTCGCCAGGCTTATCGAGTCGCCCCCTGAGTTGCACTGGAAGTGGACCAGGGATCTTCCTTCGAGTTCACCGAGAAGATCACGCTCCTCCTGGAAGAGCGTATTGCCGCCCTCACTAATGAAGCGTGAGAGGTCCCCGCGGTGACTTTCATGGGCACCGACAACGGCGTTCCACGCCACCCGGTTCTGTTCTCGATGGTCCCTACGGTCCACGGGGAGATTCTACATCGGCCCCGACTTCCTGGTTTCGGCCGCGGTCCCGAGAACCTGCTCGAAGCCGGCGACAGTATCCTCCCAACGCGGCAGGCGGGAGGCCCGGCGGCTTGCGGCGGCGGACATCCCCATCCTGAGCGTGGGATCCCCGAGCAGGAGATCCAGGGCCGCCGAGAGATCCTCCCTGTCGTCCGGCTGAACCAATACCGCGGCCTCCCGACCGACCAGGTCGGGAACTGGACCGGTGTCACAGGCGATTATCGGGAGCCCGCGGGCGAGTGCTTCCGCGTAGACGATCCCGTATCCCTCGTAGCGCGAGGGCAAGACGAAGAGGTCGGCCGACGCGTAAGAGGCACCGAGCGACGCCTCGTCCACGCATCCGGATACGACGATGGAGCCCCGGGGTGCGGCCTCGATGGCCGCCCTGACCAGGACCGCGTAATCGGGGTCAGCGTCTGTCTCCCCGATCAGCTCTAGCACAGCGCCCTTACGCTCACGCAGCGTCCACGCTTCGACAAGGGGCAGTATCCCCTTGCGCTCTATCCACTGCGCGACGCAGAGGGCGCGCACGGGACCGTCGCTCTGAACGTGAGATCCACCGCTGACCGGAACGCCGTCGAAGCCCGGCGGCACGACGTGGATACGTCGGGGAGAGATACCCCGTCCTAAGAGCACTTTCCTTCCATGGTCGCTTACGGCGACGAGCCTGTCCGCGCGCAGCAGCGGCTCCTCGTAGGTCCGCTCGCTGGCTACGGTCTCATGCCTGGACCCGCCGCCTGCGACACTCGGCAGTTCGTGGACAAGCGCTACTACAGGCCGCCAGGACAGCCAGAGATCCAGGTGCTTGGACACTGCGATGCGGGCGAGGGCGTCGACTACTATGGTGTCGAACCTCAAAGGGTCGAACGCGGATTCTAATCGTAGGGCGGCTGTTCGTTGCTCCTCAGGCGATGCTCCACCGGCCACGACCTCTTCGATCTCGAACCCCCTCTGGCGCAGGCCGGAGATCACACGCCCGTTGTACAGGTAGCCGCCGGTCTTGCGGCCCGTGTCTCCCACCGTGATGAAAGCGACGCGCAGGAAGACCCCCTCAGGCCAACGCGTCTTCGCGGGCTGCGTAGGCATCGGGGGACTCCCAGATGCGCACCGCGAGCGAATCGAGCCCCCGGCCGCGGAGGGGTCGTGCCAGCTTATCCCAACAGTAGGAGGCCACCGCTTCTGCCGTCGTATTGACTTCCGCCAGCCCTGGGACCTCGTTCAGGTCCCTGTAGTGCATGGAGCCGGCCAGTCCCTCTACAGCCCGCCCCAGTTCACCGATATCGTAGAGCGTGCCGTCGTCTCCGAGATGCTGGCCGCGCACGATCACCTCTATCCTGTAGGTATGTCCGTGCGTCCTGGCCGCGGGCCCGAAGTCTCCGACGAGCCTGTGCGCAGCCTCGAACCTCGCGGCAACGTAGATCTCATACATCCTGGCCTCCTCGGAGTCCCTCGTAGGTAAAGATCACCTGCAGCGTCTCTTCTGGTCTCTCGTCGAGGAGCGTGTAAGCCTCGGGCGCCTCTCCGAACGGGATACGGTGGGAGATGAGGTCCCTCAGGCTCAGCCGGCCCAGCAGGCCGAGAACCGTGTCCATACGCCGGGCCCTGTCCCAGCGCGGCGCGAGCGCAGGGTCCAAGCGACCGACCTGCGAGGATCTGAGCCTCACCCTTCCCCTATGGAAATGTCCTCCGAGCGCGAGCGTGACGGGCTTGGTGCCGTACCACGAAGCCACGACGACCGTCCCCTCGGCCACCACAGCGTCTATCGCGCTCTGCAAAGCGGCCCCGGACCCGCTGGTCTCGACCGCAACGTCAGCCCCCCGCCCGTCCGTGATTTCCATGACACGATCGTTCAACCCTCCTGGCGCAAACGCGCCGTCAGCGCCCGCGGCGAGCGCCAGCCTGCGACGCTCCTCGAGAGTGTCGACCACGAGTACAGGCCCAACGCCGGCAAGCTTCAGGAGCAGGGCCACGAGCAAACCGACGACGCCCTGGCCGAAGACCAGGGCCGTCTCACCCAGTCGCACGGGCGTATCGTGTACGATGTTCAGGGCCGTCTCGAGGTTGGCGCTGAACACGCCGAGTATGGGGTCGAGGTCGTCGGGGAGTCGCACGGGCATCCGCGAGGGGACGACGAAGACCTCCTGGTGCGGATGGTGAACGAAGACGGGATCTCCCGGAGAGAGGTTTTCGACGCCAGGACCGGTGTCGAGGACACGCCCTGCGGCGGCGTAGCCGTATTTGATCGGGAACCCGTAGCTCCCTGCGAAGGTGGGCAGGTCCAATCGGAGATCCTGCGGGACCTCGCCGCGGTAGACCAACATCTCTGTGCCCGCGCTCACGGCGGAGGCGATGGTCTCGACACGTACATCGCCGGGTCCGGGAGGCTCTACCGTCTCCGCGCGGAGCGTGGCCGCGCGTGGGGCGGTAAACCAGAGGGCTCTGGCCTTCAGTTCATCCCCGATCCGGGTATTCGATGCGTCCGCTGAGGATAAGATCCACCCCGTAAGGTTCCACCGCGGCGTCGGCGAGGGTGAGAGACCGGGAGAGGTCGCGGATGCCGAGGTCGCCGATGGCTTCTATGCCTTCACCCAATATCTTGGGCGCGACGCACACGGCAATCCGGTCGACCAGCCCGGCCCTGAAAAAGCCCGTGATCACGGTGGCCCCTCCCTCGACCATCACCGACCCGATGCCTGACGCTACCAACTCCTCCAGGAGTGCTGCGAGGTCGACACGTCCGTCGAGACCAGAAGGCAGCTTCATGACGGTGGCGCCCAGAGAGTGGGCCTTCTCGCAGCGTTCTTCCGGCGCGCGGTCCGTAACGGCGAGCACCGTTCCACGGGCCGCGCCGTCAGCGAGCACGGCGGCGCCGGGGGGGGTGCGCAGGGTGCTGTCAACGACCACGCGAAGCGGGCTGGTGCCAGGGACGTGACGGACCGTCAGACGGGGATCATCCTTGCAGACCGTTCCGGCGCCGACGAGGACGGCGTCGTGAGAGGCGCGCATTTCGTGGGCGAAGCGCAGGGAGTCAGGGCAGCTGATCCACTTTGATTCCCCCGTCGTGGTCGCCACGCGCCCGTCGAGCGTCTGCGCGTAGCTCACGGTGACGGAAGGCCGCATAGAGGCCTCTCCCATCACGATGCTCCGTTCGCCGGGCCGTTGGGCAGCCCTCCGTGCAAGATCGAAGCCGGGAAGAGGTGTCCCATCTTCTCCTTCTTCGTCCGCAGGTACCTGAGGTTGAACGGGTTGGGTTGGACCTGGACCGGCAGGCGCTCCACGACCTCGATGCCGTGGCTTCTGAGGCCTTCTATCTTCGCCGGGTTGTTCGTCAGCAAGGCCGCCCGGTGCACGCCGAGGTCCAGGAGCATCTCGGCGGCGACCCGATAATCGCGCGCGTCCTCGGGTAGGCCAAGGACCAGGTTCGCCTGGACGGTGTCGAATCCCTCCTCTTGGAGCGCGTAGGCGGAGATCTTGTTCGCGAGCCCGATGCCGCGTCCCTCTTGCCTCAGGTAGAGGAGGACACCGCGCCCCTGCTCGCGCAGGAGCCTCATGCTATCCTCGAGCTGCTCCCCGCAGTCGCAACGTCGCGAGCCGAAGACGTCTCCCGTCAGGCACTCGGAGTGCAGTCGAACCAGGATGGCCTCATCCTCGCCAGCAGTCCCAGGCTCGAAACCGGTGGTGAGCGCCACGTGTTCCTTGCTGTCTGCCGCCTCGTAGACGAACATCCCGAAGCCGCCGTGGGAAGTTGGTAACCTGGCTCGTGCAACACGTCGGATCGAAGGCATGGTCCCTGTGTCCGATCTAGGTCGTGGTCGAGTAGACCGAGATTCTACTACAGCCGCCCTCTCAGTCTAATCCCTGGCATACTGATTCGGATGCAAGGGAGCGAAAGGAGTCGATGAGCGAGGATCGCATACTTCTTGCGGACATGTACTTTCACGGCCGCCACGGAACCCTGCAGGCCGAGCACGATCTTGGCCAGCCTTTCGTCGTGAGCATCGAACTGTACCTCGACCTGAGACCCGCGGGGACCTCCGACGACCTGACGAAGACCGTGGACTACAGTGAGGTCCACCGTATGGCGCGCCACATCGTCGAGGGACCGCCCGTGCAACTTACCGAGACCCTGGCAGAGATGATCGCTGCAGCTACGCTCGACGAGCATCCGGCGGTCGAAGCCGTAAAGGTGAAGGTCGCCAAGCCTCACGTCAGGCTCGACGACACCGTACTCGCCGGCTCGGCCGTCGAGATCCTACGCCGCCGCGAAGCCGAACCGGGAAGCCAGGCACGCCAGTCATAGGGTATCCTCATAACGGTACCCGAACCGCACCTGCGGCCGGTGCGTACTAACAGATAACGAGGAGGCGCCCCGATCATCGTTTGAGGCAAGCGAAAGGGTGGCACACGTGGTGACCACAAGGCTGACGGGGAAGCGCCATGGATAGCATCTCCCAACTGCCGACCGCAACCGAGGAGCTCCACGCTTCTTCGGGGTGCGACGATCATCTCGAACGTCTCACGCAGCTTTGTGTGGACGACCTTATCTCCGCCTTCGGCCTGGGCGAGGTAAGCCACGGGCGTACGGTAATGGAGTCCATCTCGCGAATACCAGCCCGGCGTCTGGCGCGCCAGATCCTGACTTACGACAGAATAGTCGGCGAGTCTGGCCTGGGAACGGGGGGAGCGTGGGCGCTGAAAAGGCTTTCCCGCAACACCAGCATCGAGGGTCAGGAAAACGTACCGCGCGTGGGGCCGCTGCTCCTCGTCTCCAACCATCCAGGCCTCGCAGACGCCGTCGCCCTCTTCGCGGCGACGCCGAGGGACGATCTGCGTGTCATCGCCGCCGACCGACCCTTTCTCGAAGCCCTCCCCAATACTTCGCGTTACCTTCTGACAGTCTCGGAGACCTCCGCAGGACGTTCGGGGATCGTGCGGGCGGCGGCCAGGCACCTGCGTAGCGGCGGCAGCGTACTCACGTTTCCAGGGGGCAGGATCGAGCCCGACCCGGCGGTCTTGCCCGGCGCCGTCAGAGCACTGGATCGCTGGTCCTCGAGCGCCGACCTCTTCGCCCGCCTCATACCGGAGCTTGTCGTCGTTCCCGTCGTGGTGAGCGGTGTGATCTCACCTTCGGCCCTCCGGAACCCCCTGATCCACCTGCGCCGCCACAGGAGCGACCGCGAGTGGCTCGCCGCCACGCTCCAGGTGCTCGTCCCGGCCCTGCGCAATGTGGATGCCAGGGTCGAGTTCGGACGTCCCATCCATACCGAACCCGGAGCCGTCGGCGACGCGGTGATCGAGGAGACGCGTCGGCTGATTGAGAACAGGGAGACGGCGTGACGTCGGACGCGTGGCGTCGCCGATCGCCGCTAGTGTTCCTGTTCGTCACGGTGTTCGTGGACATGATCGGGTACGGCATCGTGGTCCCCTTGCTACCCTTCTACGCTGGCCTGTACGTTTCTGGCGCAGTACTTGTCGGCCTGCTCGGCTCCCTCTACGCCGCGATGCAGTTCGCCGGCGGTCCCTTCCTCGGCGGGCTCTCGGACCGCCACGGGAGACGCCCTGTCCTCCTGCTTTGCCTGCTCGGGACTTCGCTCGCCTACCTTTTGCTCGGCCTCGCCCAGACGCTCGCCTCACTCGTCCTCGCTGTCGTCCTGGCAGGCGCCGCGAGCGGCACGCTGGCGACCGCCCAGGCTTACATAGCCGACAGCACGGTTAAGGAGGACAGGGCGCGGGGGCTAGGCCTGATCGGGGCTGCCTTCGGGCTCGGCCTCATGGCAGGACCAGCCCTCGGCGGCCTCCTCAGCCTCTACTCATTGAGCGCACCAGCCCTCTTCGCCTCAGCCCTTGCCCTTACCAACTGCGTCTTCGGCTACCTGACCCTCCCCGAATCGCATGCGCGCCACCTGCGCAGGAAGGTCCCCCTCTTGCGTCTCGACCCCATCTCGCAACTGGCCCGCATACTGAAGATGAGACACGTTCAGGCTTTGCTCGCGGCAGTGCTACTGCTCAACCTGGCTCTCGCCGGGCTCGTGACTAACTTCCCGCTGTTCAGCCACGTCCGGTTCGGGTGGGGGACAACTTCAAACGCCTTCTTCTTCGCTTTCGTAGGGGTGTGCGCCGTCGCCACGCAAGGATTCCTGATCGGACGCCTCCAGCCACGCTTTGGGGAGAGCAGACTCCTCGTTGGCGGACTCGCCCTTGTCTCCCTCAACCTGGTCCTCGTAGCACTGGTCCCTACCGGTGTATTCCTCTACCCGGTCGTCGGCCTCCTGGCGCTGGGGATGGGGCTCGCCATCCCTAGCCTCACAGCCATCATCTCCAACCGGACCCCGCCCGAGGCGCAGGGAAGGCTCATGGGAGGTCTGCAGGCCATCCTCAGCCTGGCCCTGATCGTGGGCCCCGCGGCCGCCGGGCTCGCCTTCGACCATCTCGGTATCCCTGCGCCTTACCTCATCGGCGGGACCCTGACCCTCCTCGCCCTGATCGTCTCGGGGACGGATCTGCTTCCGGGAAGGAGGGCCGAGGCTCTACAAAGGGCTAGGACGTCGGGGTAAGAGCATGGCTTCTACGAGCGTCTCCGCGAATGGCCCGCTCAGGATCGGGGTGATCATCCTGACTATCGGGACAGCCGTGATCCACCTCTACCTCGGCCTGCAGGGCTTCCCGCTCTTTATCCTCAACGGGCTGGGGTATCTTGCGCTCCTTGCGGCCCTGACTTTGCCGATACCAAGGATCTCGGACTACAGGAGCCTCACACGGTGGGTCCTCGCCGGATACACGACGCTGACGATCCTCCTCTGGATTCTGGTCGGGGCGCGGAACTCTATCGGGTACGCCGACAAGATCATCGAGATCGTCCTGGTAGCACTTCTCGTGCTAGAAGCCAGCAGGTCGCATCGTTGATGCCTTTCGAGATTCTCGAGGGAGATGGACAACGCTGGTGGAGCGCCGCACCTCATCAGTATCGCAGATTCGGGCCACGGCTTATGGCCCACCAGGCTCCCCCAAAGCAGATTGCGGCGATGAGGCAGACCATACCCAGGGTCGGATAGGGGTTCAGGTCGGAGACGCCGAGCGTCACATAGCGGGCTGCGTCGACAGTGTAGAAGATCGGGTTGAAGAACGTCACCACCTTGAGCACGCCGGGCAGCATCCCGACGGAATAGAATACCCCGCCGAGGAACGCGAGGGGCTGGATGATGACGCTCGTGACGAGCGAGATGTGCTCTATCCTAGTCGCCAGGGCGCCGACCATCGTGCCAAGCGAGGAGAACGCGAAGGCGGCGAGAAGTCCGATCACCACGAGCATCAGCGGGTGTTTGATCTGGACTCCGACGAAAGGCACCCCGACGATGAAGACCCCTGCCCCCATCACCAGCCCGCGCAGCATACCGCCTAAAGAGTAGGCGAGCGTGATCTGCAGGTCGCTCATCGGGCTGATGAGCACCTCGTCTATGTAGCGCTCGCGCTTGGCGTCGAAGACCGACCAGGATGAGTTCATCTGCGAGTTCGTTATAAGGCTCATCAGGGCTATGCCAGGCAGGATGTAGTCGAGGTAGGGAATGCCCTCTATCTGCTTTATGCGGCCGCCGAGCGCGATCCCGAAGACCACCAGGTAGAGGAGCGAGGTCAAAAGCTGCGGAACTATGGTCTGCATCCAGACCCGCGTGAATCGCAGCACCTCGCGGGAGAGGAGGGTCTGGAAAGTCCTATCAGTGAAGATCATGGCCTATCACCTTCATGTAGACTTCCTCGACGTTCCTTGCCTCGTAGCGCTCCTTGAGGTCTTCGCTGCTCCCCTGGGCCGCGATGTTACCCTCGTTTATCAGCGCGATCTCCTCGCACAGCGCCTCGGCCTCCTCCAGATAATGCGTCGTCAACAGGATGGTCATACCTCCACGGTTTAGCTCTCTTATGTAGCCCCACAGCTTGTAGCGTAACTCCACGTCTACGCCCGCCGTCGGCTCGTCCAGAAACAGCACCTTCGGGTCGTGCATGAGCGCCCTGGCGAACAGAACGCGCCGCTTCATCCCCCCCGAGAGCGTGTTCGTCCTCTGCCCACGCCTCTGGGCGAGTTCGAACCGCTCCAGAAGCTCCTCGGCTCTCTCACGGGCCTTCCTCCTGGGCACGCCGTAGTATCCAGCGTGGAAAAGCAATGTCTCCTCGACGGTCAGGAACTTGTCCAGGTTCACCTCCTGGGGGGAGACCCCGATCATACGCCGTGCCTCCCGAAACTCCCTGAAGGCGTCCTTTCCGAAGACTTCGACCGAGCCTGAATCGGGCCTGGCCAGGCTGACCACGCCGTTTATGAGCGTCGTCTTTCCTGCACCGTTAGGTCCTAGCAACCCGAAGAACTTGCCTGCCTCCACTTCGAGCGAGACCCCACCAAGTGCCAGAAACCCGTTAGAATAAGTCTTCCTGAGCTTCTCTATCTTTAGTGCCGGAACCCCGTTTACGCCAACGCTCACGCAATCACCACCCCGCGGCCTTCTCGCCGACACCGTCTGACGCCTCCAAGACGGAGACCTCCACTCCGCGTTCTCTGAGTACTTTTGCGCAGGTGAGGCCGGCCAACCCGGCCCCGAAGACAATAGTTTTCATACCCGCGAGAGTGTAGCGCACAACTCAGAAGAAACAGTTATCTCTCTGACGCGAGGAGGATCTAGGTACGGCTGTTCTCGAAATCTAGCCGCACCTTGTGTTCACTATCGAGCTTGAGCGCGGCGGCGTAGGGCTTGCCTGCTTTGCTCTTGAAACCTTTCATCTGTGCGGTGCGCCCCCTTGCGAGGAGCTGCTTCGCCTGGCCCTCGCTGAGGCGCTTGCCGGAGACCTGTTTCCAGATCGCGAAGTCGCACCCGGTCTTCTTCCACGCCGAGCAGCCGTAGGCTTTCTTCGTCTCGACGACAGGAGCTCCGCACTTGGGGCAAGTACCTAGCGGCTCGCGGCTGCGGGAGGGAGCCGTCAGCCTCTCCCCCTCCATCCCGCGGACCTCTTCGACGAGCTTTGTGGTGAAGCCTTTTATGTCGGCAATGAAGTCAGGGCGGCGCTCCACGCCTCTTTCCATCTTCGCGAGCCGCTCCTCCCAGCGGGTCGTGAGCTCCGGGGATGAGAGTGGACTCTCCCCGAGGAGCCCGATAAGCGACCTTCCTTTCTCTGTAGGGACGAGGATCTTCTTCTCGCGCTCGATGTAGCCTACCTTTATGAGCCGCTCTATGGTGGCGGCCCTGGTGGCCGGCGTCCCGAGGCCCGAGTCCTTCATCTGCTGCCTGAGCTCCTCGTCCTCGACGAGCTTCCCCGCAGTCTCCATCGCCCCGAGCAGCGCGGACTCCGAGAAGCGCGGGGGCGGCTTGGTCTCGCCCTCCTTGACGCCGACCTTCGCTACGGCCCACTCCTGCCCCACCTCGATCGGCGGCAACACGGGTGGTTCTTTCTCCTTCCGCCCTCCCACCCCGTCGGGGTAGAGCGCGCGCCACCCCGCCTCGAGCACCAGGCGCCCACGGGAAAGGAACGTCTCCTCCTTGACCTCGGTCACGACGGTGGTGTTCTCGAAGCGGGCAGCGGGGAAGAACACGGCCACAAAGCGCCTGGCCACCAGGTCGTAGACTTTCGCCTCATCCGACGGCAGCCCGCCTGAAGACTTCTTGTTCGTCGGGACGATGGCGTGATGGTCGGTAACCTTGGTGTCGTCCACGATGCGCTTGCTTACCGGGAGCTTCTGTCCTCTGAGGAGCTTCTGCGCGAAAGGCGACAGGTCGGGGAGCGCCCCCGCGGCCTCGACCCGCTTCTCGAGGCCGCCCACCATGTCCTTGGAGAGGTAGCGGCTGGAGGTGCGCGGGTAGGTGATCAGCTTTCTCTCCTCGTAGAGCGCCTGGGCGGCACGCAAGGTACGTTCGGCCGTGAAACCGTAGCGGGCGTTGGCGTTGCGCTGGAGCTCGGTCAGATCGTAGAGGAGCGGCGGCTTCTCAGTTGCCGTCTTGTTCTGCGCTTTGCGGACGGTCCCCGTCCCGCCTCGCACTTTCTCCGCGATCCGGTCCGCGGCCTCTCTCTCGGGCAGGCGGTTCTGCTTTTTCTGGAACCAGACGCCGTCGTAAGTACTCCCGTCACGCGAGAAGCGGGCGTGGACGGTCCAGAACTTCTCGGGCTCGAAGTCTTGTATCTCCTTTTCACGGTCGACGAGAAGGTTCAGGGTCGGGGTCTGGACGCGGCCCACAGAGAGTACGTTTCCACGGCCTCCGAAGCGGACCGAGTAGGCGCGGGTGGCGTTCATGCCGACGATCCAGTCAGCCTCTCCCCGGCTGCGGGCTGCGTCTTCGAGAGGTTTCATCGAAGTGCCCTCACGTAAAGCGTCGAAACCCTCCCGTATCGCCTCGTGGGTGAGGGAGGAGATCCAGAGCCGCAGCACGGGCTTCCTGCACCCCGAGAGACCATACAGGTAGGCGAAGATGAGCTCTCCCTCCCGACCCGCGTCGCAGGCGTTTACAACCTCCGTCACAGAGGGACTTCTCATCAGACCCTTTACCACGTTGAACTGCTCGCGGGTTTTGTGGTTCACCCTGACCTTGAAGCGTTCAGGCAGGATCGGCAGGCTCTCCAAACGCCACTTCTTGTACTCCTCGCCGTAAGCGTCCGGCGGTGCCAATTCGGCCAGATGCCCGAGCGCCCAGGTCACGGTCCAGCCTTCGCCGGCCAGTGATCCTTTCTCCTTCCGATGCCTCCCCAGGGTGCTCGCTATGTCCCTGCCGACGGACGGCTTTTCGGCGACGATTAGCCTCATACAAAGGAGTATACGTACGGGAGGGACGATAGCCAGACGAGATTGTCTGGAATGCAGAACTTCGCCGACCTACTCGGATGGTGACGCACCGTGGTTACGTGGACTGGGAAGCTTACTTACCCCGCGGATGGCGGCGCGGTTCCGAGCCCTTCGATGCCCCGTGGTCTGCGAGTCAGCCAGGAGAGGGCACCCGCATGTCTTTCATCCTCCCCTTGCTGCAGAAAGGGAGCAAGGCACGTTAGGTTGTTTTCAGAGTTCGTGCAACTCGCCTGAGAGCATCTTCGCTTCGCTGGCGCGGGGGTCTTTGTCATACTCGGCAGTGACTCCGATTTTGGGGTAGGAACCGGCGAAGCTCGGAACGTTCAGCCTTACGTCTACCCGGCCGCTCTGTCCGACCGTAAAGCTCCCTGCGCTTACTCGTTCATGGCCCTCGACGAGCCACAGCTCATAGTACTGTTCGCTCTTGCATGGTGGCAATCCCCACGCTTCGAGGCGCATCTCCATGTTCTCGCCTGTGCCCCGGATGCTCACCTCGCCGCCCGCATCGGGTGCGCGGCCGGTGGGGCTCAGGTTCGCTGAGGCCCTGGCCCCGAAGAGATCAGGGGTAATGATCACGCCGAGCACAGCGAGCACGCAGAAGGCCGCGGCGACAGCGGCCACCCAGATCGGGACGCGTCGGCCGGCTTCACGCCTCGGTATCCCCGCCACGACCCTGGCCCCGAGATCCTCCGGTGGCGCCTCGGTGCTGTACGCAAGATCAGCGAGGCGTTCGTGGACCAGCCGTAGTTCTTGTGCCTCCTGCCTGCAACTCGTGCACCGTTGCAGGTGATCCTCTACCTCCCGCTCCTCGTAAGGTTCGAGGGTACCCATCACGTAAGGGCCGAGGAGGTCCCTCGTGCCAGGGTGCTCACTCATCGGCGGACCACCGGTCCTCGTCGAACCTCATTGTCTCGCGCAGGGCGCGCAGAGCCGCCGTAGTGCGGCTCTTTACAGTACCCAGGGGCGTAGCGGTGCGGTCGGAGATCTCACGCTGCGAGAGGCCGTGGAAGTAAGCGAGGATGAGCACCTCCCTGTGAACCGGTGTGAGCCGCGAGAGCAGGGCGGCCACGTCGAAGTTCTGTGAGAGCTCGCCAGAGGGGTCCGTCTCTCCTGGCTCGAAGAGCGGTTCACCGTCGATGGTCCTGACACGCGCCTTGCGGCGACGGATCAGGTCCGTCGCCCGGTTACGGGTGATGCGGTACACCCACGTGGCGAAGGTCGCCCGCGCGGGGTCGAAGCCAGCCGCGTTCTTCCACACTGAGGTGAAGACGTCCTGAACCAATTCCTCAGCCGTCCCCCTGTCTCCCAGGTAACGCATCCCCGTCCCGTAGATCAGCCCGGCGTAGCGGTCGTAGAGTCCAGAGAGGGCGCGTTCGTCCCCGGATGCCACCCTTCGCACTAGAACCTCGTCTTCTACACGGTTCATCCAGAGCCTTCCCCAACCGCCTGCGGGAACGGACTCTCCGCTCCCACGCCACACGGAGCAGATGATATCCCATCCGCGTGCGTGATCCGGCGCGAGACATTCGGCCCTCACCGATAACATCTTTTCCATCCACAGATTTATACGACCGGCCGGGCTTACCGGATTAGCGTCTTCGCCCTCCACGATGGGGATTGCGGTTAAAATAGGGCTGGTTACGAGAAGGGAGGTATGCCCAGGTGGCATCAGACGCGGCCGAGACAAAGCTCAGAAAGGTCGCCCGAAGGCCTGCGCGGGGGTCGCTAGGCAACTTCCTCGGCGACCTGAGGGACCTTCTCCGCTACGAGACGCTCAAGGCGACCGTAAAAGAGTTCATGCGCGACGATGCCCTCGGTCTCGGCGCGCAGCTCGCCTTCTACCTGATCCTTGCCATCTTCCCTTTCATACTGTTCTGCGTTGCGATCCTCGACGCCTTCTCCAGCGCAAGCCCGCAGTTCGTCACGGAACTCTTCGACTACCTGAGGCGGCTCCTGCCGGCGCAGGTCTTCGGCCTGATCCAGACCTACACCGAGAACACGCTCCGCAACGAAGACACGGCGCCAGGCCTCCTATCCGTCGGAATCCTTGGTACCATCTGGGCCGCTTCAGGAGCCTTCGCGGCCCTTATGAACGCCCTCAACCGCGCCTACGACGTGCAGGAGACGCGGCCGTTCTGGAAGGTCAGGGGCATCGCCATCCTTATGACGCTGGGCCTCTCGGCCCTCATACTGATAGGAGTACTGCTCCTGGTAGCAGGCCCGTCCATCGGTAGGACGCTCGCCGAGGTACTTACTCTCGGCGACGAGTTCATGTTCGTCTGGAACATAGTGCGCTGGCCCGCGGCGCTCTTGTTCATGGTCGTGACGGTAGCCCTGCTCTTCTACTTCGCCCCTGACGCCAACCAGCCGTTCCGCTGGATCACGCCCGGCGGCGTCGTGGGCATCCTGCTGTGGGTTCTTGCCAGCGTCGCCTTCAACCTGTACCTGAGTAGCGACTTCAATACCTACAACAAGACCTACGGCTCCATAGGCACCGTCATCATCCTGCTCCTCTACCTCTACATCTCCTCCCTGACTATCCTCTTCGGCGCAACCCTCAACGCCACGCTCGTCAGGATAAAAGAGGAGGTCTCCGGCGAGCAGATCCTCGACGCCGAGCCGGCCAACGACAAGACCGACGTTATCGAGGACGAGATCAAGAAAGAATAGGAGAAGGCTCAGAGGCCAGCGCACGAAGACGCAACACGTCTTTGATATACTCCTGTGACCCGGAGGAGTGGCCGAGTGGTTGAAGGCGGCACCCTGCTAAGGTGTTATACCTCTCAACGGGGTATCGAGGGTTCGAATCCCTCCTCCTCCGCTTCAAGAGTCGTCTATTTGCAGCATAAACGGGAAGCTCAGGGTAAGGGCCGGAACTCCTTCCGGCTCTTACTACACCAACGAATACACCAACGCAGCAAAGAACACCCGTTTATGCGGCCACGAACGCCGCATTCGTAATCTTGGATTTGTATCCACGGCACCAGAAGTTGTGGTCGCCTTCGCAGCGTATCTCGGCCTCGCTTGACCAAAAGATGTCTCAATGTTTCCTCATATGCAAAATCCTGGATGTGACTTTCCGAGAATTCCTCTTCTACGAGGTTGGGTGAATAAGGGCAAAAAGAAGGATCGGAGCCTCCCAATGTGATAGGTTATTCGTGATGGATGTTCATCGTATTGCCTGACTACTCTTACTATTGCTAGGGTGAAGGTGAGGCCGTAGCCGTGGCTGAAGCCGTAACCGTGGGTGAAGCCGTAGCCGTGGCGGTGGGGGACGCACTCCGCTCGGTGGTCGTCTCGGGGCCCCTACCTTCGGCGGGCGAGGTCCTCTCTCGGTTTTCTGGTGTCGTCTGCTCGGTGCGCGCCGGCGGTTGCTCGTCGGGCTCAAGCGTCGCAGCCACCGCCCATCCGACCCCCGCCGAGATCACCGTAGCGGCCAGGGCGCACGCAGGGGCCCCCACGATAACCGCCATAACGCGCAGCCATCCGGGCCTCCGCCCTCGGAGGAGGTCCCACAGGATCAAGGCGAACGCTCCCAGAATAAAGGTGAACGCGGCCAACAGCGCCACCTCCACCGGCGCGGTGCTGATCTGTTCTATCATCCTCGACCATCAACAGCAGACAACCCCCCCGGGTGGACGGCTACGATCCCGTCGGCATGCACCACGCCAACTGCGAGCAGGTCTCGGCTCGGATCTTCGCCATCCTCGGGGTAAGCGTGCAGCGAGTAGCCGCCTCCGCTGTCCACATCTAGTACCAACCTACCCACCCCGGCCACTTCCACGACGGTCTCGATTTGGGTGTGGTCTCTGAGGATCTTCGAGCTCCTGCCCGAAGATGAATGAAGCTGAGCTGTCACCCTAGGTTTCATGCGTGTCCGTCCCGGAGCCTACGAAGGCTCAAGCCCTCTCACGTCCTTTCGCCCAAAGCGAAACGCAACCGACTACCGAGAATGCGGTAGTCGGTTGCGCTACTGGCTCTGCCCGTCTCTTAAGCGCCCATAATTGGGGCGGGCTTCTAAGCCTCTACTCTTTGGGTTGTTCCTTTACCAAGGGAACATAGTAGCGACTGTGGCAGACGTGTCAAGACGATTTTGTTTCAGATGCCCGCCCAACTTCTGAGAATTCCCCTTCCACGCACTCCGGTGAATAGGGACAAGAGGAGAAGGGCCGGAGCCCCTTAGGACCCCAGCCCAGGTTTCGCGGATTGGCTATTTCCGGCTAGCGACGATCTTGCGACTCGGCCAGCTCGTCCCGGACAGTGTCCTTGACCCCCCCGGAGCCCGTTCGATGGTCGTCACGTTCGGTCATACTCTTTGCCTCCCTCGGATAGCTCCCTTGCAAGGACGCCATGTGCTCTTCGGTACTTATAACAGCGAACGCTGCCGGAGAGCAAGCGGGTTTCAAACAGCTGGTAACCTTTGTACGCAACATATCGCGCATTCCTTCTCATGAAAGCGCAATCTCTGGTAACTGACCGACTTTTCTTGTGCCAAGCCGGAAGGTGTGTCTCTACTACCCTCTGCCCGACGCTATTCTTCGCTATTCTTATGAGAGAAACCTTCTTGGGCCCTCTCCTATTTGAAGCGCGACTCCTTGCTAGCGCGAACTTCGTGGAATTCTACTTCTAAGTCATTGGATGAATGGATGCTTCCCTGTCTCGAGGACCTTAGGGGTTGCCAGGATCTTCGAGGCTCCCGATGATTTGCTCCGCATGGGCCTCGGAG
>DASTKM010000064.1:0-14065 GCA_035715885.1 Rubrobacter sp. | reverse complement strand
TCGGGGACCTCCTTGGCAAGGACCCTTGTAATGGCCGCAGTTAGGGTGGTCTTGCCGTGGTCGACGTGACCGATGGTGCCCACGTTGAGGTGTGGCTTTGTGCGCTCGAACCTGCCTCTTGACATCCTCTCCTACCTTTCTGCTATCTCGGCCGCTATGCTCTTCGGCACCTCGGCGTAATGATCGAACTGCATAGTGAACGTAGCGCGGCCCTGGGTCTTGGAGCGCACGGTCGTCGCGTAACCGAACATCTCGGAGAGCGGCACCATGGCGCGGATAACCTGTCCTCCGCCGCGGGAGTCCATACCCTGTATATGGCCACGCCTAGCCGAGAGGTCGCCCATCACGTCGCCCATGAACTCTTCGGGCACCACTACCTCGACGTCCATAACGGGCTCGAGAAGGACCGGGTTGGCCCTCTTGAGGGCCTCTTTGATGGCCATGGAACCAGCGATCTGGAACGCCATCTCGGATGAGTCGACCTCGTGGTAGGAACCGTCGACCAGCTCGACCCTGACATCGACCACGGGGTAGCCCGCGATAACGCCGGAATCCAGCGCTTCCCTGATGCCCTTATCGACGCTTGGGATGTACTCCCTCGGGATGACGCCCCCGACGATCTTGTTGTCGAACTCGTAGCCTGCCTCGTCGTTGTGCTCGGCGCTGATGACCGCGTGGCCGTACTGGCCCCGGCCACCCGTCTGCCGCACGAACCGGCCCTCGATGCCCTCCACGCGCTTGCGGATGGTCTCGCGGTAAGCAACCTGAGGACGGCCGATGTTCGCGTCAACCCTGAACTCGCGCAGGAGCCTGTCGACGATGATCTCCAGGTGCAGCTCGCCCATGCCGGCGACGATGGTCTGCCCGGTCTCCTCGTCGCTGCGAACGGTGAACGTCGGGTCCTCTTCGGCGAGCCGCTGAAGCGCAACGGAGAGCTTCTCCTGGTCGGCCTTCGTCTTGGGCTCGATAGCCTGCCTGATAACGGGCTCGGGGAAGATCATCTCCTCGAGCACGATCTGCTCCTCGTCGTCCGCCGAAACGAGCGTGTCGCCCGTCCCCGTATCGGAGAGGCCAATGGCAGCAACGAGCTCGCCAGCATAGACCTCATCTCGCTGCTCGCGGCTGTTGGCGTGCAGCTGCAAGAGACGCCCCACACGCTCGCGCCTGCCCTTGGTGGTGTTCATCACGTAGGAGCCGGCCTTGAGCGTGCCTGAGTACACCCGCACATAGGTCAGCTTCCCGACGTGCGGATCGGCCTGCACCTTGAAGGCCAACGCTGCCAGCGGGCCGTTCTCGTCCGCCTCGCGTGTGATCTCCTCTCCGTCGAGGGTCCTGCCCTCCACAGGCGGAACATCGAGCGGGCTCGGCAGGTAGTCGACTACACCGTCGAGGAGTGGCTGCACGCCCTTGTTCTTGAACGCGGAACCGACGAAAACGGGTGTCATCCTAATATCCAGGGTGGCCTGACGGATGGCGGCCCGGATCTGGTCGGGTTCGATCTCCTCGCCCTCCAGATACATGACCATGAGCTCTTCGTCCTGATCGGCGACCGCCTCCAAGAGCTTCTCCCTGTACTCCTCAGCCAGAGCACCTATGTCCTCGGGTATGTCGGTGACCTCCCAAGTGGCCCCGAGGTCGTCGGTGTAGACGATGGCCCTCATCTCCACGAGGTCCACAATCCCCTGGAACTCGCTCTCGGCGCCTATCGGCAACTGCACGGGAACGGCGTTGGCCCCAAGCCTGTCCACCATGGTGCCTACGGCCTTGTAAAAATCCGCGCCGATGCGGTCCATCTTGTTGACGAAAGCTATGCGCGGCACCCCGTACTTGTCGGCCTGTCGCCAGACCGTCTCGGACTGCGGCTCGACCCCGGCCACGGAATCGAAAAGCGCGATCGCACCGTCGAGCACCCGAAGACTGCGCTCCACTTCCACAGTAAAGTCCACGTGCCCGGGCGTGTCTATAATATTTATACGATGCTGATCTGCTATGCGGCTATGGACGCCTTCGCGGGTACCCTTGCCGTTCTTGCTAGAGCCTTCGATGCCGCCCCAGAACACGGTCGTGGCGGCTGAAGTTATGGTAATGCCGCGTTCGCGCTCCTGGGCCATCCAGTCCATCACGGCGTTACCGTCGTGGACCTCGCCCAGCTTATGGGTAAGGCCCGTATAGAGCAGGATGCGCTCCGTCGTCGTAGTCTTTCCAGCATCGATGTGGGCCATGATGCCGATATTTCTGACCCGTTTTAGCGGGATCTTTCTGGATACTTGTACAGCCATATTAGTTCCTCGTCACCACCTGTAATGGGCGAAGGCCCTGTTGGCCTCTGCCATCCGATGCGTGTCTTCCTTACGCTTGACGCTCGAGCCGATATTGTCTTTGGCGTCCAGGATCTCCCCTGCCAGCCTGCGGCCCATGGTCTTCTCGCGTCTGGCGCGGGCGAAGCCCACCATCCAGCGCAGCGCCAGCGTGTTGGCCCTGCGGGCATCGACCTCAACGGGCACCTGGTAGGTCGCGCCGCCGACGCGCCGGCTCTTGACCTCCAGGCGGGGCCTGATGTTATCCAGGGCGTTGTTCAGTACCTGGACCGGGCTCGTGCCCGTGCGCTCCTCGATGTAAGAGAGGGCGTCGTAGACGATACTTTCCGAGGTGCTCTTCTTACCGTCGAGCATGATCTTGTTGATCAACTGCTGCACCAGCACGCTCCCGTAGACGGGATCGGCGGCTATCTTCTTCTTTGGTGGCGCTGCTCGCCTCGGCATCTCCTATCCTCCTACGACTTCTTGGTCCCGTACTTGGAACGGCCCTGCTTGCGGTTGTTGACCCCGAGAGTATCGAGCGCCCCGCGCACGACCTTGTAACGCACACCGGGCAGGTCCTTGACCTGTCCGCCACGCACGAGCACGACGGAGTGCTCCTGCAGATTGTGTCCCTCCCCGGGAACGTAGGCAGTGACCTCCTGACCGTTCACCAGACGGACCCTGGCCACCTTGCGCAGCGCAGAGTTCGGCTTCCTCGGCGTGGTCGTCGAGACGCGCGTGCACACGCCGCGCTTCTGGGGAGACCCCTGCAGCGCCGGCGTCGCCGCCTTCTTCGTCTGTTTCTCCCGCTCGTTGCGCACAAGCTGGTTGGTCGTCGGCATGGCCGCGCCTCTCTCTCTATCCGTGCAAAGGGGCTTACAGAATCACGTGCCACGGCACAAAGTCTTTGCTACCCATTGGTAACGACTCGTAACCGCAGCGAACTATTTTAGGCTCAGAAGACCGTTATGTCAAGGTGAAAAGGCCGGGGCGTAGTCGCCCCGGCCCAACTGCTGAGTGGCTAAGACGCCGCTATATCAAGCTCATCGACGTCCTGCGTCCTGTAGCCCTCGACGGCCACGGTTAGCTGCCTGTAACGCGGCAGTCCTGTGGCTGCGGGTATGAGCTTCCCGATAATGACGTTCTCCTTCAGGCCTGAGAGGCTATCCACCTTGCCCTCGATGGCAGCGTCGGTAAGGACGCGTGCCGTCTCCTGGAAAGAGGCCGCAGAGAGGAAGCTGTCGGTGGCGAGCGAGGCTTTGGTTATGCCCATCAGGACCGTGTGGTAGGTGGCTGGGCGGCCTTCCTCCTCCTCGACGCGTGCGTTCTCGGCCAGGACGGTAAAGCGGTCGGCGACCTGCTCGGGGAGCAGCTTCGTGTCGCCTGGGTCGTCCACGATCACCTTGCGCAGCATCTGGCGTACGATGACCTCGATGTGCTTGTCGTGGATGTCCACGCCCTGTGCGCGGTAGACCTTCTGCACCTCATCGACTAGGTAGCGCTCGGTCGTGGTGCTGCCACGGCCGTAGTGGAGGTCGTTCTCCAGGATGGCGTGCGGGTAGATAGACCCTTCCGTGATCGGGGTGTTCGCCCTGACCTCGGCGCCCTCCACGAACTCGGGCCTGAGGAGCTGGCGCTCGACCGTGTACGACCTCTCCTCGCCATCGGGCGCGGTGATAACGACCTTGATCTGCCTGTCGGAGTCTGCTTCCTCCAGGGAGACGATACCGTCGACCTCGGCGAGGGTTGCCTCGGCCTTGGGATGACGGGCTTCGAAGAGCTCGACGACCCTGGGGAGGCCTGCTGTGATGTCCTCGCCTGCTATGCCGCCGGTGTGGAAGGTGCGCATCGTGAGCTGCGTGCCAGGCTCCCCGATAGACTGGGCCGCTATGATGCCGACGGCCTCGCCAACGTCGACGGGCCTGTAAGTCGAAAGCGCCCTGCCGTAACAGGTCTGGCAGACGCCGTGCGGGCTCTCGCACTTGGAGGGCGTCCGCACGGGAACGAGTGTCTCGCGCGGCAGCATCTTGCGCCAGGTGGCAAGGAGACCTGGGGTGATGTCCTCGCCTGCGCTGGCGACGACCTCTCCCGTCTGGGGGTTAACCAGATCTCGGGCCAGGAAGCGGGCAGCGACCGAATCGTTAGCGTCGCCCCTGCCGCCTTCCAAGTAGAGCGGAAGGTCGACGTAGCCGTCCGAGCCGCAGTCCTCTTCGTTCACCACGACGTCCTGGGAGACGTCGACGAGGCGGCGTGTCAGGTAGCCCGAGTCGGCGGTACGCAGGGCAGTGTCGGCCTGACCCTTCCTCGCGCCGTGGGTCGAGGTGAAGTACTCCAGCACCGAGAGGCCCTCCATGAAGTTGCTCTTCACGGGCTCCTCGATGATCTCACCCTTCGTGTTCGTCATCAGGCCGCGCATGCCAGCGAGCTGGGTGAAGTTGTTGTAGTTGCCGCGGGCGCCCGAGTCGGCCATCATGTAGATCGGGTTCAGGCGCCAGAGGTTGTCCTTCATCGCCTGCTCGACCTCGTTCTTGGCCTCGGTCCAGAGGGTTATGACGCGCTCTTCCCGCTCGTCGTCGGAGATGAAGCCCTGGTCCCACTGGTCCTCGATCTCGTCGACCATGCCCTGGTAGCGCTCGAGGATCTCCTCTTTCTGCTCGGGCACGACGATGTCGTTCTTGCCGACCGAGATGCCGGCCCTGGTGGCCGTGTGGAACCCCACCCTCTTCACGGTGTCGAGGAGCTGGCTCACCAGCTCCGTCGGGTAACGGGCCACGTACCCGGCGACGAGGTCTTTGATCTCACCCTTCTTCAATGTGTGGTTGATGTAGGGATAGGACTCGGGGTCGTAGGCGTCGCCGAGGTAGTCCCTTAGGGTCTGCTCGACGTTCTCGTTGAAAAGGACGCGCCCCAGGGTGGTCTCGATCCGTTCGCCGCCCCTGCGGGCTATGACCTTGTCGTGGATCTTGAGCGTCCCCTCCTTGTACGCGGCCTCGGCCTCGTCGTAAGAGGAGAGAAGCGCCTTGACCTCGGCCTCGTCGAAGTCCTCGGGGCCGTAGGTTATGTAGTAGAGCCCGAGCACCATGTCCTGCGAGGGAACGGCGATGGGGAACCCGTTGGCGGGCAGAAGTATGTTCTGCGTGGAGAGCATGAGGACGCGGGCCTCTGCCTGCGCCTCGGGGCTCAGGGGTACGTGCACCGCCATCTGGTCGCCGTCGAAGTCCGCGTTGAAGGCGGAACAGACCAGCGGGTGGACCTGGATGGCCTTGCCCTCCACGAGCACGGGCTCGAACGCCTGGATGCCAAGGCGGTGGAGCGTCGGCGCGCGGTTGAGCAACACGGGGTGCTCCTTGATGACGTCCTCCAGGACGTCCCAGACTTCCGGACGGAGCCTTTCCACCATCTGCTTGGCGCTACGAATGTTCGGCGCCAGGGCCCTGTCTACGAGGACCTTCATCACGAAAGGCTTGAAGAGCTCGACGGCCATAAGCCGTGGGAGGCCGCACTGGTGCATCTTCAGGCCAGGGCCGACCACGATGACCGACCGGCCGGAATAATCCACGCGCTTGCCGAGCAAGTTTTGCCTGAAGCGGCCCTGCTTGCCCTTGAGCATATCCGAGAGGCTCTTGAGCGCCCTGTTTCCGGCGCCTGTGACGGCGCGTCCGCGACGCCCGTTATCGAAGAGGGCGTCGACGGCCTCCTGGAGCATCCGCTTCTCGTTGTTCACGATCACGTCGGGAGCGCCGAGGTCGAGCAGGCGACGAAGCCTGTTGTTCCTGTTTATGACCCTGCGGTAGAGGTCGTTCAAATCAGAGGTGGCGAAACGGCCGCCGTCGAGCTGGACCATCGGGCGGAGGTCCGGCGGGAGCACAGGGATGGCCTCCAGGATCATCCACTCGGGGCTGTTGCCGCTCACGCGGAAGGCGTCGACGACCTTGAGGCGTTTGATCGCCTTCTGGCGCTTCTGTCCTCTGGAGGAGGCAACGATGTCCCTGAGGTCCTGGGCCTCGTTCTTGAGGTCGACCTGTCCTATGAGGTCCCTTATGGCCTCGGCGCCCATCCCGCCGCGGAAGTACACTCCGTAGCCGTACTCGTCTCCGAAACGGTCCTTCATCTCGCGGAAGAGCTCCTCGTCGTCCACGATCTGGCGCGGCTCCAGCGTCTGGAACTCCTCCCAGGCGCGCCTGACGAGCCCTATCTGCTCGGCAACCGAGCGGCCTATGTCCGCGACGGCCTCCTCGGCCTCCTTGTATACCTTCGTTATGACGGCCTTGCGCTCGTCCTCGGGTATCTCCGCGTACTCCTCGGTCAGCTCGTCCGGAGAGCTCTCGCCCTTTATCACGCTCTCGCGCTTGGTCCTCAGGGCCTGGATCTGGTCGATCTCCTCGTCCCTGTCCAGCTCGAGCTGCTGTATCTCATCCTCCACCCTGCCACGCAGCAGGTCTATGTCGTTGGCCCGCTCCTCACGGTCGACCCACGTAACTATGGAGCTGGCGAAGTAGAGTACCCGGTCGAGCTCCTTGGGACTGATATCGAGCAGATATCCCATTCGGCTAGGCACGCCCTTGACGAACCACACGTGCGCCACAGGGGCGGCGAGCTCGATGTGGCCCATCCTGTCGCGGCGTACGCGGGCGCGGGTTACCTCGACCCCGCACCTCTCGCAGATGATGCCCTTGAACCGGATCCTCTTGTACTTGCCGCAGTAGCACTCCCAGTCCTTGGAAGGGCCGAAGATGCGCTCGTCGAAGAGGCCGTCCTTCTCAGGACGTAGAGTACGATAATTGATGGTCTCGGGCTTGGTGACCTCGCCCCTGGACCACTCCCTGATCTCATCGGCGGAGGCGAGGCCGATGGAGATCTTCTCCAGTTTGTTTATGTCTATGTCGCGCTCGAGTCCCTGCACGCTCTATATACCTCCTCTGCCGAAGGCGCCCGGTGAGTCCTCCAGGTTGCCGGTCGGTTCGTCGCGGCTGAGGTTGATGCCCAGCGCGCGGGCGGCTTCGTCCCAATCCCTGCGGTCCTGATCCTCGGCCGCGGCCTCGGCGTTGTAGACCGGCTTGACGGAGAGCCCCAAGGACTGCATCTCCTTGAGCAGCACCTTGAAACTCGCCGGCACACCAGGCTCAGGGATGTTCTCGCCCTTGACTATCGACTCGTAGCTCTTGACCCTGCCGACCCTGTCGTCGCTCTTTATAGTAAGCAGCTCCTGCAGGGTGTGCGCCGCGCCGTAGGCCTCGAGCGCCCACACCTCCATCTCTCCGAACCGCTGGCCGCCGAACTGGGCCTTGCCGCCAAGCGGTTGCTGGGTGACCAGCGAGTAAGGACCTGTGCTCCTGGCATGGATCTTGTCGTCCACCAGGTGCAAGAGCTTGAGTATGTACATGTAACCGACGGTGATCCTGCCGTCGAAAGGCTCTCCTGTCCTGCCGTCATAGAGCGTGACCTTGCCACCGCGGCCCATGCCCGTTCCAGCACCACCGTTGTTGCGCACGTTCTCTATAGCTTCGTTGACATCCTCGACCTCAGCGCCGGAGAACACGGGCGTCGAGACGAAGACGGGCTCGCCGCCGTCCTCCCCGAGGCCCTGGCTGGCGGCCCACCCGAGGTGGGTCTCCAGGATCTGGCCGATGTTCATACGGCTCGGAACGCCCAAGGGTGAGAGGATCACATCGACAGGACGACCATCCTCCATGAACGGCATGTCCTCCTCGGGCACGATCTTGGAGATGACGCCCTTGTTGCCGTGACGCCCGGCGAGCTTGTCGCCCTCAGCGATCTTGCGCTTTTTGGCGACGAAGACCCTGACCATCTCGTTGACGCCTGGCTGGAGCTCGTCGCCCCCGTCACGCGAGAAGCGCTTGACGTCGATAACGACGCCGCCCTCGCCGTGCGGTACCTTGAGGGAAGAATCCTTGACCTCACGCGCCTTCTCGCCGAAGATCGCGCGCAGCAGCTTCTCCTCGGGCGTCGGCTCGCTCTCGCCCTTGGGGGTGACCTTGCCGACGAGTACGTCTCCGGAGCCGACCTCGGCCCCGATACGGATGATGCCGTCCACGTCCAGGTTCATCAGGACGTCGTCTGAGGCGTTGGGGATATCGCGGGTGATCTCCTCCGGCCCTAGCTTTGTGTCGCGGGCCTGCACCTCGTACTCCTCGATGTGTATGGAGGAGAGGGTGTCGTCCTTGACGATCCGCTCGGAGATGATAATGGCGTCCTCGAAGTTGAACCCCTCCCAAGGCATGAAAGCCACGAGCAAATTCTTACCCAGGGCCAGCTCGCCCTGGTCGGTGGAGGAGCCGTCGGCCATGATAGTCCCGGCCTCGACCTCATCGCCCTCCTTGACGAGCGGGCGCTGGTTGACACAGGTCCCCTGGTTGGAGCGGGCGAACTTCCTCAAGTAGTATTCGTCCAGCTCGCCACCAGCTCCGCTACGCCTGACCGTTATCCTGTCGGAGACGACCCGCTCGACGGTGCCAGCGTGGTGCGCAAGGAGCACGTCGCCGGTGTCGGTCGCAGCCCGGAACTCCATCCCCGTCCCGACGTAAGGGGCCTCGCTCCTGAGGAGCGGCACGGCCTGTTTCTGCATGTTGGCGCCCATGAGCGCCCTGTTGGCGTCGTCGTGCTCGAGGAACGGGATCAAAGCCGTGCCGACGGAGACCGTCTGCAAAGGCGCAACGTCTACGTAGTCGACCTCCTCGGCGGCCACGGTCGCCACGTCTCCGCCCTTCCTGCGGGCCAGGATCTGGGCGTCTTCGGAGATCTTGCCCGTCTTGGGGTCTATGGGGGTGTTTGCCTGGGCGATCGTGAACTCTTCCTCCTCGTCGGCGGAGAGGTACTCGATCTCGTCTGTGAGCTTCCCTTTCTCGACCTTCCTGTAGGGCGTCTGTACGAAACCGTAGTCGTCTACGGTCGCGAACGTCGACAACTGCCCGATGAGCCCGATGTTCGGGCCCTCCGGCGTCTCTATGGGGCACATCCTGCCGTAGTGGGTGGGATGCACGTCGCGCACCTCTATCGGCGCCCGCTCCCTGCTCAGACCGCCAGCCCCCATCGCGGAGAGGCGTCGCCTGTGGGAGAGCCCGCTCAAGGTATTGGTCTGGTCCATGAACTGCGAGAGCTGGGAGGACCCAAAAAACTCCTTTATGGCGCTGCTCACGGGCTTGACGTTGACCACGCTCTGGGGGGTTATGGAATCCTCGTCCTGGGTCGTCATCCGCTCGCGCACCACGCGCTCCATGCGGTACATCCCGATCCTGAACGCCTCCTGCACCAGTTCCCCTACGGTCCTCAGGCGCCTGTTGCCGAAGTGCTCGTACTCGTCGAGCTTGTGGCGGATGCGCTCGTAGTTGACCCTGCCGAACTCCTCGTCCTCGGCGACCTCCTCGGAGGTCTCGATGAGGCGACGCAGGAGGGCCTCGATGTCCTCGATGGTCAGGGTCTGGGTATCGGGCGGCACGTCGAGCTTGAGCTTCTTGTTGACCTTGTAGCGCCCGACCTCGGAGAGGTCGTAGCGCTTGGCGTCGAAGAACAGCCCGTCAACGAGGTTCTGGGCGTTCTCGATGTTGACCGGCTCGCCAGGCCTCTGCCGCCTGAAGACCTCCAGCAGGGCCTCTTCCCTGGAAGGGGTGTCGTCCCTTTCCAGGGTGTTGCGCACGAGCCACGAGTCGCCGAACCTACTTAGTATCTCCTCTGGCCCGCCCATCCCTAGTGCCTTGAGCAGCACCGTGACAGGCAGCTTCCTCTTGCGGTCGATGCGCACGGAGACGTAGCCCTTGGCCTCGACCTCGAACTCCAACCAGGACCCGCGCGCAGGCATCAAGCTCGCTGTCAAGACCTGCTTGGTAGGGTCCTTCGGCTCCATGATGTAGGCGCCAGGCGACCGTACGAGCTGCGTGACGACGACCCGCTCGGTCCCGTTGATGACGAAGGTCCCCGAGTCGGTCATGAGCGGGAAATCGCCCATAAAGACGTCCTGCTCCCTGACCTCTCCGGTCTCCTTGACTATAAAGCGGACCTTCACGAACAGCGGCGCCGCATAGGTCTTGTCCTTGGACATGCACTCTTCGACGGAGACCGGAGGGTCTTCGAAGCGACCCTCCCCGAACTCCACGGCGTAAGAGCCTGTGTAGTCCTCTATAGGGGAGATCTCCGTGAATGTCTTCTGGATACCCTCGTTTAGAAACTTCTGAAAAGAATTCCGCTGGATCTCGACGAGATCCGGCAACTGAACTTCTGTGGACTGTAACCGAGCATACGGGTGCCGTTTCCGGCGCACGACAGGGCTCACCAAGTTAGCTCTCCTCCGCATGGGTCGTTGAAGAATGGCCGAACACGCAAACGGGTATCTTACCCTTGATACCTGGGCAAGTCAAGGCAGAATCGCAAATAATTTGTGGCCGGTCCTGCACCGGCGCCGGGAGTGTAGCACAGCTCTTCGTGGCATGCCACGAACGGCGCTTGCGCCGAGCGGCATGTCAGCACGCTTCGGCCTAACGGCCTCAGCTTGTCAGCAAGGTCCTTTGCGCACGTGCAAGCTGACCGGCGTGGAACTCAAGTAGGGCGAGCCCTACTTGAGTTCCACAGACGCGCCGGCCTCTTCGAGCTGGGTCTTGAGGGCGTCGGCGTCCTCGCGGCTCAGGGCCTCCTTGACGGGGTTGGGGGCCTCGTCGACGAGGGCCTTCGCCTCCTTCAGGCCGAGGCCTGTCGCTGCCCTCACGACCTTTATGACCTGGATCTTCTTCTCGCCTGGGCCCTGGAGCACGACGTCGAACTCGGTCTGCTCCTCTTCGGCGGCGGCAGCGCCATCGCCGGCCGCGCCAGCGGCGGGGGCTGCTGCTACGGCTGTGGCGGAGACGCCGAAGCGCTCCTCCAGGGCCTTCACCAGTTCCGAGAGCTCGAGAACGGTCATGTTCTCGATCGACTCCATCAGTTCTTCTTTGTTGAGTGCCATCGCTGGGTCCTCCTATCTTTGTTCGACTACGACTGTTCGGCGCTCTGCTTCTGCTCGGCGATCTGGCCGAGCGCCACTACCAGACCCTGGACGGTGTTGTTGAGCACCGTGACCAGCCCCGTAAGCGGGGAGGAGATGCCGCCGACTATCTGCGCGAGCAGCTGCTCGCGGCCCGGCAGCTTGCTCAAGGCCACCACCTCGGCCTCGCCGAGCACGCGTCCGCCTTCCAGGAGGCCGCCTTTGAGCACGAAAGACTCCACCTGATCGGCGAACTCGGCCATCAGCTTCGCGCTGGCGACGGGATCCTCCGAGAAGGCGAGGGCCGTGGGCCCGACGAGGAACTCCGAGATCCCCTCTACCCCAGCCTCGTCCGCTGCCCTCTTGGTCAGGGTGTTCTTCGCGACCACGAAGTCGACGCCGGACTCGCGGCTACGGCGACGGAGGTCTGTGCTCCTGGCAACGTCCATGCCCTGGTAGTCGACGAGCACCGCTGAGCCCACCCGCAGCTTGGCGGTGAGGCTCTCGATCACCCGCACTTTCTCTTCCCTGTTCAATTCGACTCCTCTGCGACTAGAAAGCCCCGAGGCCGCAGAGGCGCTCGGGGCAAAGAGATCCCTCGAAAGCTTTCCGCAACCTCGGCCGGATGATTAAGTCCTTCCGGACCCCGGCTGTCTCTGGTCTGCTCTATTGACTAAAGTCCGTGCGTGATACTAATCTCTCTCCACCGCGGGGTCAACCTTCACGGAGGGTCCCATCGTCGTGCTCAGTGCCACGGACTTGAAGTAGCGCCCCTTTACGGGAGCGGGACGGGCCCGCTGCAGCTCCTCGCGCAGCGCGTAGTAGTTTTCGACCAGGCTATCCAGATCGAAGGACTTCTTTCCTATTACGCCGTGGATGATGCCGTAGCGGTCAACGCGGTACTCGATCTTGCCGCGTTTGATCTCCTCGACGGCCCTGCCTACGTCCTGCGTCACTGTGCCACTCTTCGGGTTCGGCATGAGCCCGCGCGGACCGAGGACGGGACCGAGCTGGCCCACGGCCCTCATCTGATCCGGGGTTGCGACGGCTACGTCGAAGTCCATAAAGCCCTCGTCCTTGATGCGGGCCGCGAGGTCGTCCGAGCCGACCACGTCGGCCCCTGACTCCTCGGCCTCCCTGGCCTTCTCGCCCTCGGCGAAGACAGCGACCCTGCGCGTCTTGCCCGTGCCGTTCGGCAGCATCAGCGTGCCACGCACCATCTGGTCGGCGCGCCTGGGGTCCACGTTCAGGTGGACGTGGGCCTCGACGCTCTCGTCGAAGTTCGCGCCTTCGAGGCCCTTCAGTAGCTCTAGCGCCTCGCGCGGCGTGTAGCGCTGTTCCGGATCTATCCTCGACTTCTGTTCGAGCAGCTTCCTACCCATCGACCGTTATCCCCATGCTCCTGGCCGTACCCTCCACGATCTTCGCTGCGCCCTCGATGTCCGCGGCGTTGAGGTCAGGCATCTTGGTACGTGCTATCTCCTCGACCTGGGCCCTGCTCACCGTTCCGACCTTCATCCTGTTTGGCTCGCCGCTGCCCTTGTCGAGTCCAGCAGCCTGCTTCAGCAAGAACGCCGCCGGAGATGTCTTGGTTATGAAAGTGAAAGAGCGGTCCTCGTAGACCGTGATCTCCACGGGTACGATCTGGCCCAACTGGTCGCGCGTGGCGTCGTTGAACTGCCGCACGAACTCGCCGATGTTCACCTGCGCCTGGCCGAGGGCAGGGCCCACCGGCGGAGCCGGGTTCGCCTGCCCGCCCGTGATCTGCAACTTCAACTTGCGCGCTACGCGGCGCCCGCGTCCTCTTCCCATGAAAAATCCTCTCCTTAGAGCTTCGCTACCTGGTTGAAAGAGAGCTCCACGGGCGTCTCGCGCCCGAAGATGGAGACGAGCACTTTCAACCTCGACTGATCCACGTTGATATCCGAGATCGAACCCGTGAAGTCCGAGAGCGGTCCCCCAATAACCTTGACCGTCTCCCCGATCTGGTAATCCACCGTCGTCTTGACCTTCTCGCGCGTCTCGACCTCGCCTGGATGCAGGAGCCTCTCCACCTCGGCCCGGCTGAGAGCGAGCGGCTTCTCCCCGGCGCCCACGATCTGGGTGACTCCCGGCGTCTGGCGCACGAGCTGCCAGGTCGTGTCGTTCATGTCCATGTTCACGAGGACGTAGCCGGGGAACTGGCGCTGGATCGTGGGGACTTTCTTGCCGTCCTTGATCTCGATGACGCTCTCGGTCGGGATGCGGATCTCACCGAAGTTCCGCTCGAGGCCCATGGAATCGATCCTGCGCTCCAGCGTCGTGCGCACCTTGTTCTCGTGACCCGAGTATGTATTTACGACGTACCACTTCTTCAAAACGAAACGCTCCTAATACCTAATAGGAAGATCTATAAGAAGACCAGGCGCACCAGGCTCTGGAACACGACGTCAACGGCGGCGACGTACAGCGCCAGGACGATCACGATGATGAGCACCACGGCCGTGCTTTGCCTGAGCTGGTCACGGTCGGGCCAGCTGACCCGCCTGAGCTCACCCCGCACGTCCCTGGCAAACCTCCTCGGTCCAGCAAGAAAGCCGCCGCCCTTGTTCTGCGGCTGCTTCTTGTTCGACCCCGCGGATGCGCGCTTCTTACCCATTGTGTCCTCGCATGGCTTTGCCTCTCGAAGCAGGGCAGGAGGGACTCGAACCCCCGACCTGCGGTTTTGGAGACCGCTGCTCTACCAACTGAGCTACTGCCCTCTGTCTGACGATCCTTACCGGGTCTCCCGGTGCGCCGTATGATGGCGGCACCACGG